>DASUBD010000276.1:0-3879 GCA_035763445.1 Candidatus Angelobacter sp. | reverse complement strand
CCCGATTATTTGCTCAATCGCACGGCCTAAGTCCGCAATCGTGGGACTTTCAAAAAACTTGTTGATTGGCATCTCCATGCCCAGAAGCTCGCGAATTTTCCAGACCATTTGCATGATGAGCAGTGAATTTCCTCCCAGGCTGAAGAAATTGTCGTGGATGCCAATCTGATCAACCCCCAGCGTCTCAGCCCAGATGCTTGCCAGTTTCTGTTCAAGCTCGGTGCCGGGCTCAACATAAGCGGCTGCATTGGCTGAAGCATTCACTTGCTGCAACAACGCCCTCCGGTCCACCTCGCCATCTTTTCCTGGTGGGATTGCCTCAATGACGGTGATCTCTGCTGGAGCCATCATCGAATGGAGCCGCTCCTTGACGAATTTCAGCAGTTCGGCTGAATCAAATGCCCGCGTGGGTGAAGTTACAAACGCTCTGATTTTTTCGTCTTCCCCGATCAAAACTGCTGCTTGCAGAATCTGAGGGTGCTCGAGCAATACACTTTCAATTTCCTGGCTTCGTATTCTCTTGCCCGCGATCACTGTTTGTGTGTTCCGGCTGCCCTCAAATTGCAGAAATCCCTGCTCCCACCTGGCCCGCTCACCCGTCCGGTACATCTTGCCTTTTGACTCGCTGTAGCAGGGCAGGGGGGAAAATGCGTCCTCACTGAGCTGACCGTTTTGTTCATGGCCCTGCGCCAAAGCTTCCCCGCTTAGATAAATTTCTCCCAGCACTCCTTCCGCCACGGGTTGCATTTGGTCATCGAGGAGATACATGCTCACGCCGGCTGCCAGATAATCAAACCGAATAGAGCCCGGTTTCTGAATGTCCGCTAATGGATACTTCATAACGCATCCGCCGGCTTCGGTGTACCCGCTGGCTCCATACACCCGCTGCAGCACTTCTGCAGGTAGCCGTTCGCACAATCCCCATAAAACCGAATTCTGCTCTTCGCAAACGATCTCCCGAACATTCTTGAGCGCCCATGGAAAATCTCGCGCCAGCCGTTCCAGCATTGCAGTCCGAGCCCAAAGCGTCGTTACCTTCTGCTCCCGCAGCACACTCGCAAGTTTGCGTGGAGCCACTTCGCCACTCACGTTCACCACGCACTCTCCCCGAGCTAACGCGCGCCACCATGCGATGCTCTCCGCTTCATGGGAGAAGCTTAGTCTGTACGCCACTCGCTCCCCGTCTTTTTCTCCCGCCTGCGGCTCAGGTGACGCGCTGCCGCACAGCGCCCGTTGTGGCAGCACCACTCCGGCCAGTTCTCCTCCAGGAGTGGAGCGATATAACACACATGCGGCGCTGGCCATTTCGACTTCTGCCCAGGGTTCCTCTCCGTTCTGCTGCTCCACCGCCCCGCGGTGCTCTTCTATGAACAGCAGAGGTGGCCGGCTGGAAAACTTTTCAGCCAGCCGATTTTCTGTAATCAGCAGGGTGGCATGGGATCTCTCCAGCATTCTCGCTTGTCGCATCGCCGGTTCGTCTGCATCCAGTCCTACCAGGACCATTCCGGCTTTCACAATCCCCAGCGCAATTGTCACCATCTCCGCACTTGGCTGCAGACATAGCGCTACCCGTTGCCCCTGCTTTATTCCCTGCGCCTTCACATATTTCGCCCACTGGTTGGACATGCGATTCAATTCTCGATAAGTCAGCGTCCGCCCATCGCTCACCACCGCCAGGGCGTCCGGATTTCGTTCCGCGTGCGACGCGACCACTGCGCCGATGCTCCTGCGAGAATGAGTTACCGGCGGGCCGCTCCAGCCGTTTGCCAACTGCCGGCGCTCCGCTTCCCTGAGTAGAGAAATTTTGGAAATAGATTCTGTGGCATCGCTGCTGATGTTCACCAGGACTGAGAATAGCTGCCGTAGCAGCCGTTCCACGCTGCTTCGGCTGAACCATCGCCGGCTATACAGGCACGCGAACGAAAGCTCCCTGCCGGGACGGACTACCAGCCCCATCCGATAGCTGGTGGATTCCAGAGTTCCAATCTGGGAAAATTTCAGCGACGAGTCAGGGACTTTTTGAACCGCGGCATCCAGCGGATAATTCTCGAAAACTACGATGGTGTCGAACAGCGCTGTTCCTCGCGGGATATCGCTCCACTCCTGAACTTTGGGCAAGCGGCTATGCTCATAGTCCAGCATTCTTGCGTGCCACTGTTGCAGCCGTTTTAAGCAGTCCGTAACACGTTCATCCCTGGTGAATCTCACTCGAACCGGCAGAGTGTTGATGAATAGACCCACCGTTTGTTCAAACCGGGAATTTCCTCCGGACCGCCCGGACACGGTGGCTCCAAACACAATGTCGTCTTCCCCGCTATAGCACCGCAAAAGAAGCGCCCATCCCAAACGAATCAGAGTGCTCAGCGTGATCATCTGATCCCGGCATAGTTGTTCAAGCCGGAGCGTCTCTTCACGGCTCACGCAGGCTTCGATCACTCCGTGCTCATTGGTAGTCCCGTCTTGAACGCTCCCATCCAGTTCGATTCCCAACCTTGTGGGCTGGTAGAAACCTGCCAGTTCCGCTCGCCAAAATGTCTCGGCTGCTTTCTCATGCTGTTCCTGAAGCCAGCAGACGTACTCGCGGTACAAATGCGGCCGCGCCAATTCCGGTGCTCTGTCTTTCCTATAGGCTTCATACAGCGTAAAGACTTCTCCCATGACGATCTGTCGCGCCCATCCGTCAAGCAAGACGTGATGGCTGGCCCAGGAGAAGTAGTAACTTTGCTCCCCGGTTCTCATTAATGCGAGTCGTAGCAATGGGGCGCGTTTAAAATCAAATCCTTCCCTGCGATCCATTGCCAAAAAAGTTTCCCATTTCTTCTTCTGCTCATCTGTACTCAATGAGCGCCAGTCTTCCTCATGCCAGGGGAGTTCGACGGTTTTTCTGACCACTTGTCGCGGACGGTTGAGTCCCTCCCAGACCAGGGAACTGCGCAAAGTTGCGTGCCGCCGAATCACTTCTTCCCATGCACGCCGAAAAGCCGGCACATCCAGCGGGCCCTCAATGCGGCAACCCATTCCCAGGAAATACAGCCCTGTCCCCTGTTCAAATAGGCTGTGGAACAGGATTCCCTGCTGCATCGGCGACATCGGATAGATGTCCTCGACATTCTTTAATTTGGCTGCCGAAGAGGCCGGCGCTTGCATTACATCCATTGTGCTCATGGCTTGTTTCAGGAAAGTATGGGAGGGATGGGTTTGTTCGACGTTATTAACGTAACCCACGCCAGATACATTTCAGCTTTGGCAAACGTGATCTGTAAAATTTTCCGGCGGGTCCGATTGGCACTAAGACAAAATCTTCTTCAGGAGTCCATAGGAGGAATGAAATTGGTCCGTAACTCACAACTTGATTCAGGGTTTACAGAACTGGATGGAATAACTGTGCTGAGTCAAGCAAGCTGCCGCCGTTCCCGGCAGACGATTTCGGGAATAACATGAGCCGCCGAAGCCGGGAGGAATACCTCAGGTGGTCCCGCAGCGTTTAGACAGCGGCAGATAGTATTTTATTTCCTCATTCGGTGTCAACTATGAATGCACAAATATTGTTCTGGATTTTCCGCAAACGGGAGTGACGCGCATCCGTCGAATAAATATTGAGCCCTGCCGCTTGTTTTTCTGGTCTCAATGTATACTCTAGCGCACGCAGCAGGTCTGCGATGCTTTCTGACAATCAATGTTGAAAGGAGATTCAATGAAAAAACCTTTGCTGATGTTTATTTTCACCTTTGTGGTCTCGACAGTGGCTTTGGCAAAACCAGTGTCCCTGGAGGGCTGGGTCAGCGACGATCGCTGTGGCGCCAAGGTCAATGCGGCGTGCAGCAAAAAGTGCCTGGAACAAGGAGCTACGCTGGTGTTCGTCAATAGCGACAAGTCCGT
>DASUBD010000275.1:0-15045 GCA_035763445.1 Candidatus Angelobacter sp. | reverse complement strand
CAGGTCCTGCAGCATTTCAACGTCACCAGACTTGACGGCTTCAGGATCAATAATTGTTTGCAGCACGTGCTTCTGGCCATTCATTTTTACTGTGACAGTGCCGCCGCCGGAAGAAGCTTCCACCACGGTTCGCTGCATTTGCTGTTGCAGATCCTGTGCCTGCTTTTGCGCCTGCTGCAGCATCTCCTGGAACTCGCGCGCGTTAAAGCCACCCATTGTTTCGTCTCCTAGCTTTTGTCGCGATGATCAATGACAGTTCGTATTTCCGCGCCAAATTTCTCCTGCATGCGCCTCACTACCGGATCTTCGGCCGCGCGGCTCCTGGCGCCTATGCTATTGCGTACCACCCGAACTGGCGGTGCGCCGTTCCCGTTGCGAGCCGCGATGCCCCCAGCAACCGTAACCTTAAGCGGACGTCCGGCAGCAGCGCTGGCAGCAGTATTGGCAATCCGTTTGGGCTCCGCGCCCATCATCATGTCAATTACGGCGCTTGATTGCTGAACATTCACGATCAATTCGCCGCCTTTTAATTCAAGTGCGCCTGCTTCAAGAGTTGACGCTAGCATCTTGTGGCCGCCGTTTTCCAATTCAGAGAGGACTCTTCCCATGATCATGACGGGATCCGGGGGCGCCACGGCCTCTGCGTGCTTTTCCGGTTCTGGCTCAGCAACAGCCACCGCTGCTGGAGCGGCCCTGCTCTGCATCTCGATTTTTGACGCGCTTGACATTTCCGGCTCAAAGCTGCGGTTCTTGCGTGCCCGGTCCACTTCAAACGGCGAGGGTGTGCTTCCCTGTTTTGGCGTTGATGCTGATTGTGTCGTTGGAACTGAAGCGACACCTGGCCGCGTTCCGCCTACAACTTTTGGCGCGTCCGCAGAAACCTGGCTGAGAATCTGTTCCAGGGGCAGCATGCGTTGCGCATGGACCAGCTTCAAAACCCCGAGTTCAAGATGAAAACGCTGCTCCTGGCGATAACCCAGCTCGTCAAATGTCCGCAGCATGATCTGGAGGAATCTCGCCAGATCTTCCTCTGAAAACTGTTCTGCCACTCGCGCTACGCGAGCCCGCTCATCGGATGAAATCTGCAGCACCGGGGAATCGCTTCCCGCCACTTTAGCCACCACTGTATTTCGCAGAAAACGGACCAACTGCCTGGCAAAGTGAGCGGGATTCTGGCCTTCTGTCATCAGTCGGTCTATCAACCGCAGCGCCTCTTCGCTGGAATTGCGACCCACCGTAGCCATCAAGTCTTCAAAGATTTCTGATCCAACAGTTCCCGCCAAGCCGCGGACGAGTTCCCCGCTCAGTTTCGTACCGCAGCAGGCAATGGCCTGATCCATAATGGACAGAGCGTCACGCATGGAACCATCACCAGCTTCAGCAAGGACGGCCAGCGCTTCATCGTCTGCATCAATGTTTTCTTTGCGTGCAATATCGGCAAGCTGCCCCACGATCTCATCAAACTTCACCGCATGAAAGCTGAAATGCTGGCAACGCGAACGGATGGTTTGCGGAATGTCCTCAGGCTGTGTTGTCGCCATCATGAATACAATGTGCGGAGGCGGCTCTTCCAGCGTCTTTAGCAGCGCATTGAAGGCCGCGTCAGTGATCTGATGGGCCTCGTCAAGAATGTAAATCTTGTAACGATCGCGCGCAGGACGGTAGCGAGCCGCTTCTCTTAGCTCGCGAATTTCATCGATGCCGCGATTGGTGGCAGCATCAATCTCGATCACATCAACCGCGCTTCCAGCCCGTATCTCCACACATGAATCACAAACGCCACAGGGCTCCGGCGTGGGCCGATCAGTAGAACGGCAGTTCAGAGCCATGGCCAGAATCCGCGCAATCGTAGTTTTGCCGATACCACGATGGCCACTGAAAATGTAGCCGTGAGCGATGCGCTGCTGCTCAATCGCGTTTTTGAGGGTGCGGGTGACGTGGTCCTGGCCAATCACGTCAGAGAAACGCTGCGGACGGTATTTGCGCGCCAGTACCTGGTAAGCCATGATCGGAAGCTCTTATTATACGCCGCAGACCAGAGCAGATTGTCACAGCCCTGGCGTGTTTCCTCAGCTGCATGCCCTCTTGTTTGACAGCTAATTCATTGCACTCAAATAAATAATGCCCGCCTGGCGCGACTTGCGTGCCGAGCGGGCTTTTCACGATCCAAAGGTTCACTGGAGAATCCACACTCTCCAGCGGTTTGGAGCAAAGCGACAGAAATTATAGCGGCGCTTCGATCAACTCCATCTTGCCGTCTTTCTTCCGGTGCAGGACCTTGACCCTCCCCTCCAGATCACGAAACACAAAGACATCGCGATCACGGAACTCGCATTCTTTCACCGCTTCCTCCAGCGTGAGAGGTTTATGCGACACCGAATCAATGCTCTTGACGATATGTGTCTCAGAAAATTTCACCCGGTTCGGGAATGAATGCACTTTGACCGGAACGGCAGTTGTAATGTCACTGCCGACAGCAATAGACATTGCAACCTCCTCAGGAACGGGTTCAACCTGGCGCTTTCGCGCTCTCTGCTTCTTGCTCTTCCATCTGGTTTTATACTTTTCCGCCTGGCGCTCAATCTTGTCCAGAGCGGTACTGATGGCGACGCTCATGTCGTTTGCCTGATGCAGGCCGACAATCGGCGCATGGTTGCGGACGGCAACGGTGATTTCTGCAATAGAACGATGTTTTTCTGTGGAAAGAATTACGTGGGTCTGGAAGTTCGCGCCTAAGTGTTTCTTGAGTTTTTCCAGTCCGCTTTCGACTTGCTTGCGGGCTGTGGGAGTGATTTCAAACTGCCGGCCGGTGTATTCCACGTTCATTTGACTCCCTCCTGAAGTGACATCAATTTTGGAGTCGTCTGACTGTGCCCGGAAGGCACACATACAGGCGTTCGTGCTGTGATCTTCGGGGACGTTCGCTCCCGTGCAGCGGGTCCCTCTGTACAGCTAGTTTTTCAACCTCCTTTGATGCGTGCTGGGAATCTTCATGTCTTCGCGATATTTCGCCACTGTCCGCCGTGTAACCTGAATACCTTGCGACTGCAGAATTTTAGTGATCTGCTCATCGGTCAACGGATGCGCCGGATCTTCTTCTTCAATCAGCTTCTTCACGCGGCGTTTCAAAATGAGCAATGATGTAGCCGCACCCTCAGGGCCCTGGACGCTTTCTGAGAAAAAGAAGCGCAGTTCATAAACGCCCTGCTGAGTGTGGACGTACTTGTTGGCGACCGCGCGGCTCACGGTGGAAGGATGAACGCCAATCTCCTCCGCCACTTCCTTGATCATCATGGGCTTGAGCAGATCAATACCATGGTCCAGAAACTCACGTTGCCGGCCAATAATCGCCAGGCAGACTTTCAGGATGGTTTGCCGGCGCTGCTCGATATTCTTGATCAACTGAACTGCCGACTTATAGCGTTCCTTGACGTAAGACTTCACGTCTTTTTCCACGCCCTGGTTCTGATGCAGCATCTTGCGATACGTAGGGCTCACACGCAGTTGCGGCAGGTCTTCGTCATTCATCAGCACCAGGTATTCGTCCCCGTGCTTCACAAATGCGACGTCCGGTTCAATCAGCCGTGGCTCCACCTTGTTGTAACGCAGCCCGGGCTTGGGATCGAGCGTGCGGATGAATTCATGCGCCTGAATCACGGCATCAATGGAGCGGCCAATCGCCCTGGCAATCTCCTTGTACTGCTTGTTTTGCAGGAAGTGGAGTTGCCCCTCCACTATCTTCAGGGCATCTTCAATTACCTGATCGTTTTCCGGATCTTCTGAACCTTCCATCTCCCTGGTTCTCACCAGGTATTCAAGCTGGGCCATCAGGCACTCACGCAAATCGCGAGCAGCCACGCCCACCGGATCAAACTGCCGAATCAGCCGTATGGCTTCCTGCAAGTCCTCGCGCGTAAATTGAAGTACCGGGGCAAGATGGTTTTTCTGCTCAGATAGGGCCGCATCGGGCGACGGGGTGTGCGAGACCACCAGTTGCAGGTGCGCATCCTCAGTGCCGTTCACAGAATTTAGAGAACTACTTTCGGGAACTTCCGCTGAATCCTGCGCCTGGTCCTGTTCTATGGCGACAATCCCCAGAAGCTCGTCTTCTGAAGCGGTGAGATAACCTTCCTCATTCAGGTTTCCAATTACCAGTTCCGCTGCGGCTGCAGTCTGCCGCGTCACGTTCAGAGAGCCAAGCTGCCACATCAAATGGTCTGTGAGATTGGCAGGCTTGGAAAGGAAATTTTCGAAAGACGGCCGTTCAATTTCTTCCATGTCGCTGGAACTGCGATAGCCGGGATCAAGGTAATCGCGGAAGAACGAGCCGAAATCGATTTCGTCGAAAGGATCTTTCTTTTCGGAATCAGGGGTGGTTTCCTGCGTCTTGGCTGAATCCTGCAGCTCCTGCGCGGCTTCACGCTCACGAGCTTCTTCACGTCCGGCAACCTCATCCAGCAGGGGAACAGAAGAATCCAATTCCTCCAGAACCGGATTCTCCACCATTTCAGTATTGATCATCTCCCGCAGCTCAAGCTTGTTGAGCGCCAGGACGCTGACCATCTGGACCAGCCCCGGTGTGAGGATCTGTTTCTGGGCTACTTTAAGATTCAGTTTGTTCTGGAGTAAAACCATTCTTCCCCAATATGAATTCTGCTGCTGATTGCCTGGGCGTTACTGTTATTTTTGCACTGTCTTGCCCGTTGCAAAAGGGTACCCTCGTAATTCCTGCATTAATTTCCGTTCATCTCCAGAAGTCATCACCTCTTGCCTAGACAAATGAAAAACTTTCTCCCAAATAGACCCTTTTCACTTCAGGATCGTTACCCAGCTGTTCCGGAGTGCCAGTGCGAAAGATTCTTCCTTCGTTGATGATGTAAGCGCGGTCGGTCACGGAAAGGGTTTCCCGCACGTTGTGGTCAGTGATCAGCACCCCAATCCCGCTGCCTTTTAAATCGAAAATGATCTTTTGCAGGTCCAGAACAGCGATGGGGTCAATGCCGGAGAATGGCTCGTCCAGCAAAATAAATTTCGGCGCAATGCACAACGCGCGCGCTATCTCCACTCTTCTGCGCTCGCCACCTGATAACGCGTATCCCATGTTGTTACGGATGTGGCCTAGGCCCAGTTCGTCAACCAACTGATCACGTTTTTTCCGCCGCTCCTGCCATGAGAGGCGCTGGACTTCCAGCACTGCCATAATGTTTTCTTCCACTGTGAGTTTGCGGAAAACTGAGGGTTCCTGCGGCAGATAGCTGATCCCGTACTCCCTCGCTCTTAAATACATGGGTACTGACGTAATTTCTTCGCCATCCACCAGCACTCGTCCGCTGTCTGGGGGCACCAGGCCAACGGTCATGTAAAAGGTGGTTGTCTTCCCGGCCCCGTTCGGGCCCAGGAGACCCACGACCTCTGCTTGATTGATATGGAGACTTACGCCGTTGACCACCTTGCGACCGCGGTACGATTTCGCGATGTCGTCCGTAGCAAGGGTTTGCATTACTTCGTGCTCGCGTCTCGAATCCTTGTTGGGCTTAGGCTGGGGGATGTTTCTCCGCTACCTATCAGAACCCTACCATCGTGGGTAAAGAAAGTCAACGAATCACCCGAGATTTGACCGTGTTCGGCATCAAAAATGCTAGGCTTTTTGCCAGGAGCTCCGGTGAGCACGAATTTTTGCTCTTGAGCCGTATAAACCAGCTGACTGCCGGTGGCCCTTCTGTCAGGTTGCTGAATCAGGATATCTCCTTGAGCCACAATACGATCCAGTTGATTCCCATTCTTGTTGCCGCCCTGATCACGGGCTGCAAGCAGCACCTGCACGGTGCCCGCCGTCATCGTGAATTCCTCGCCTCGCAGGCGTACATTGCCGCTGAAGACCGCCTTGCGCTCTGAATCCACGTAGGACAGCCGGTCAGAAATCACGTTTACAGGCGTGGAATTCCCATTTTTTTGAGGAGACACGAAGACTGAAGTCACACGGCCGGTACGGTCTGCCTGGGCCTGCAGGCTGCGGTGGGGCTTATCGAAGGTCAGACTGGGAGCTTCTACTATGTTTTCCCCCTGCCACAGGCGAGCAGCTGTGTAATGTGCAGTTCCTCCGCCCTGACTGGCCGCGACCGATGTTCCGGTCACATGGATCGGCTCTCCTGAGGCCAGCATGGCGCCTCCGGGCTGCGATTTCAGATCGTTGTAGGTGGTCTTCACATCGCCTCGGGCCACGGCATTACCTGTCTTACGGCTGAGGTGAACAGAGTTGGCAGTTATCGCCAGGCCTGAATCCACGATTCGGGGAGAGCCGGAAAGTGTAAAGCTCTCATCGGCGGGATTGTAATGAGCCCGGTCCGCCGTAGCGGTCCTCTGGTCTTCCTTGTAATGGAAGTCACCTACCAGGTCAGCGGCTGCAATCTCGCCTTTATTGTCGAATGTTGCTGTGATGTCATGACTGTTTGCGGTGCGCTCCGGTTGGCCTGGCGTCACAGACACAATGGACGCACCAGGGCTGCCGAATACCGAAGCAAGCCGGTTCTTGTTGTTGAACTGCGCCTGGAATTGGCCTGCGCTGATTGTGGTGGTTGTGGTTTTTGCTGCAGAGTCATGAAAGACAATCTGAGCCGGGCCACTGGATGTGATGGCTTTTTCCAGGATGTTTCCTGGTTTTACAAATAGATCAATGGCCGAGGCTTTAATCTGTTGCGATTTGGCGGTTGTGCCCTGGGTGAGGTCAACCGCTTCTTCCGCGCGGGCTTTGCTCACAGTTCCGTTGGGCCGAAACGAGACCAGGACACGCCCAGCTCTGCCTTGCGCCGGGGCATCGCCACGGGTTTGAAATGTAACTCCGCCGGAAAGGGTCCCAGATCTTGGAACGTTGTTCTCCGCCATTAGAACTTCTCCCTGCGGAGCAGCCATTTGAAACCCACGAGGTCCCGTGGCAGAAGCCTCAACACTCCCTGTGCCGATGATCCGCTTTACAAAATTGTCATCGTTCAGGAACAGCGAAAGCTTTTGGGCAGTGATGGTGCGCGGTGGCTGTTCCATATGCGCGACATAGAGCACGATTGTCCGGGGATCCTTGCTGATGGTCGCGCTTTGCGCCGCCAGGCTGGAACCCTGCTTCTCCACACTGTTGATCTTTACCGCCGACCGCAGCGTGAGAACGCTTTTGTGTGAGTCGTAAACTGCGCCCACGGCTGAGCCGGTGGCTTCAGGAATGCGGAATTCAATCCTCTGGTCGGTCCGCGCGATCCCGCTGGTCTTGTTGAACGTGAGATCGCTTGTCTTCACGTGGATGACATTCTTGGTTTCCTGCGCCGGCCCCTGATCCTGTTGTGCTGGACCGGAAGTTGCATCCAGATCGATGTGGACCTCGCCTTCCGCGGTGATGTCCCCTGTTTTTTGATCGTAGGAGAATTCAGAACCGTAGATCTGGTCTGACCGATTTTCGTCTCTCCCGTACACGATGATGCTTACATCCTGGAGTTCGGCCTTGCCGCCCTCTTTGTATTGCTGAAAACTGGCGGCACGGATTGTGAACAGCGTCTTACCTCCCTCTGATTGCGAGAAGGTAAATCCTTTGCCGCTCTTTTCAACGTTGGGCGGATTGCTTTTGGGAAGTTTGGCTATAGGACCGTTCTCCAGAATTCCCCGAAGATAAAAAAATGCCGCGATCAACACAGCAAGGATTGCTCCTGCAGCGAAGAGCTTTCTCAGCCGTTTGGGATCGAGAGGCATCTGGCTTAATCATACCTTTTGAAAGGCAATTTCTCGTCTCTCGCATCAGGTTTGCCTCAGTGAGACTGCAGCAACTCCTGCCGTGCCGACCCTAAGTCACCTCCCACTGGTTCATTCCACGGCACAGGCTTGTTTCTATTCCTGCGGCTTACTCTGCCTGCTAAGACTTCTGAGCCTAGTAGCGCAGCACTTGAGTGCCGCAAATCACATCATGAAGGCCGCGCTTACGTTCCATGAACGCCACCATAATAAAGCCCACATACATGATCCAGCCGGAAAGGATCTTGGCGAAAAAGCGCGCTGTCGAGCGGCCAAAACCAATTCTGTTCCCGTTATCGTCAGTTACTTTCAATCGCAGAATTCGCTTTCCGACAGTTCCTTGCCATGAAGAGCTGGTTAAAAGCGCTTCATACAGCCAGTGCCCGCAGAATGCGACTAGCGCGAAAACGCCGATGGAGCCGAAAAGAGCAGCCATCACTTCTGGACCCGGCTCCTGATTGCTCTCAGCCTGGTGTATCACTGCGGCCACAGAGGGAAATATGGTGAGGAAAAAAATCGGAAAAGTAACAACACCCACCAGCAATCCATCAATCAGATAAGCGGCGACTCGGATCCAGAATCCGCCATAGTAGCTTTCAGGAAGCACAGGAACAGCAGGTCTTGCTGCCGCGGCCGCAGCTGGATAGCTGCTCCCACCCGGCGTCGTTTGTGGCGTCATTCCTGTAGTTGGCAGACGCGCTCCGCATTTCTGACAAAATCCGGCTATGCCGGTACTCTGCGCACCGCACTGGGTACAAAAAACCATGTTGTCTGTCATGAAGCGGAATATAAAACTGGCGACTATCGGCTGTAAACAGGAATCACGGCAGGAGCCGATTTTCTAAAGTCTTCCAGCATCAGTTCGAGCCCACCAAAGTCAGGATGAAAGTTGATTGCTACTTTGAACGCAATGTCGAGCCGGTCTCCAGGCTGCATGTTCTCAGCCTCCAGCCTTTCTGCCATCCGCCAGCCCATGGCTTCATAGTTAAAGCTATCCTTTAGCCCTTCCACTCTCTGTCTGACGCGCAGTTTAATGTGTTTATCCTTGATCACTCGGGGCGGAAGCAAGAGGTTGACCTTGAGCGCGGCAAAGACCGGCTCAGGATTTCCCTGGCCGAACGGTTCCATCCTGGCCAATTCTTTGAGAAGAGCAGGCGTGACCTGAGCCAGGGGAAGCTCACAATCGATCGCTATATCAGGAACAAGGTCTTCTGGAGTAAGTTTTGTCTGCGCAAACAGGTTTAAGCGATACTTTAACTCTGGTACCTGCGCGCTCGGTAATGCGAAGCCCACCGCATGGGCATGGCCGCCAAAGCGGGTAAACAGCTCGCGGCAGGATTCAAGAGCGTCCAGCAGGTGCAGTGCGGCAATCGAGCGGCCGGAGCCATGCGCCTCTTCCCCCTCCTTGGCCACGACTAGTGCTGGCCGCCCGGTCTTTTCGACTACGCGCGAAGCGACAATACCCACCACACCCCTGTGCCAGCCCTCGCCGTCAAAAACCATGCAGAAGCGGCCGGTGAGATCGGGTTCCGCTGCAAGCTGAGCTTCGATTTCCGCAACAATCCGCGCCTCTTCGTTCTGACGCTCGCTGTTGAGCTGATCGAGTTTTTGCGCGATCTCACGGCACCGTTCCGGATCTTTGCAGGTAAACAGCTCAATCACGTCTTTCGCCACGTCCATACGGCCGGCAGCGTTGATGCGAGGCCCAAGCCGAAAGCCGACATCGCCGGCAGATAGAGCGCGGCCCAATCCAGCCAGGCCTGAGACTTCCATCAGCGCTTTCAGACCGCCGTTCACTGGTCTGCGCAAGCCTTCCAGTCCCAGCCGAGCCATGACTCTGTTTTCGTCTACCAGCGGCACCGCATCCGCAATGGTGGCCATGGCCACCATCTTCAGAAACGACGGGATAAGCTTTCCCTGCTCAGCCTCATCTTTAAAGCGCGCAAATAGCGCCTGAGCTATTTTGAAAGCCACTCCGGCGCCGCAGAGCGCCTTGCAGGGGTAATCGCATCCCTGCTGATTGGGATTGAGCACGGCCAGGGCGTCCGGCACGCCCTCATTGGCTTCAGGAAGGTGGTGATCAGTCACAATCAGGTCCACGCCTACTCGCCGCGCTGTGTCTGCTGCGTGAAACGCGCGAATACCGGTATCGACGCTGATGACCAGCTTCACTCCCGCTGCAGCTGCGCGCTCAATCACATCATCCTTGATGCCATAGCCTTCCTTGATCCGATGTGGCACATGGAAATCCGCGGTTCCGCCGCAGAGCTCGATCGCGGTTTTCAGGATCACCACTGCCGTTGTTCCATCCACGTCGTAGTCGCCGTAAATCAAAGTGGATTCTTGCCTGGCAATGGCGGCACAGATACGCTCAATCGCCTCGTGCATGCCTCGCATGAGGTACGGTGAATGCAATTGAGACAGAGATGGTGAAAGGAAAGCAGCAGCCTGAGCAGGCTCGCTAACACCACGAAGAGCCAACAGGCGCGCCATAAGCGGAGAAAGACCCGCTTCTTTCTGAAGCTCTTCTGCTACGGCTGCTTCCGGCGTGAGATAGGTCCAACGCATGAAGGCTGGGAAAGCTAGTCTTCTTCCTGATCTGAGTCGTCGATCAGGATGCCATCGTAATCATCGGCTGCATCTTCGAGCCGCTGAAAGGACTCATACCACTCAGTCGACAGCTCATAGGTAAACATAACGCCCTGGCAGGGGAAGCCCAGCTGAATCAAGCCCACCTTGCCGACGAATTCGCGCAACCAGCGGGCCTCGTCCACGTCTTCTTCGCTCATGTATTCGATTTCCTGGAGCCGGTTCAACAGCAGATCAACGTCTTCCTTCTCCAGTTCGACGAAACTCATGGTGACAAAGCTGACGTTGGAAGCTTTGGCCAGTTCAACAAAGTCTTTCCAGCTGTCGGGGTGGTCTTCATCGATGGCCCAGGGCACCGTGGCCACGTCCTCGCCGACGTACGCGTTAAAGCGCCGAAGGCCATGACCCTCAATAAAAGCGATCATGTCATCTTTTAAATTGTGCAGGTCCTGTTCCATTCCCTTCTGAACATGATATCGCGTTCCCGGCCTCAGGATTAAACAAACGGCACGTCGTAAGAAACAGGCAGAGCGACCACTGCCTCGCATCCTGTGCGATCAGAGCGGTTGGAGAGCTGCAGAACTCCCCCGTGTGCCTCGGCAATTTGCCGGCTGAGAGTAAGTCCTATGCCGCTTCCACCGTGCTTGGTGGTAAAGAACGGAACAAAAAGATTGTCGCTGTTGAGCAGGCCGGGCCCCTCGTCACGAATAAAAATTTCCACGCTGCGCGCGTTTGTGCGCCAGCCCACCTCAACAGAACCTGCATGCTTGAGTGAGGGATCAAGCGATGCATCCACGGCATTACGGATCAGATTGATGAGTACCTGCTCGAGTTGGTCAGGATCAGCGTCCAGCGTCACCCGTGGCCCTTCGATGGTTTTCACGTTGAGGCGTCTCTCCAGAGATGCCACCCTTTGTACAAGTGGGCTAACCTCAATCTTTACTCGTGTTGGTGCGGGCATGCGGGCCAGTTGGGTATACGCCTGCATGAACCGGTTGAGCGACTCCACGCGATTTTCAATCACTCGCAGCCCCTGTCGCATGTCTTCTGTAACATCTTCGGGCATTGAAGCCCGGGTTGTGAGCGATGCCAGTGTTCCGGCAATCGATTTGATGGGCGCTAGCGAGTTGTTGAGCTCATGTCCCAGCACGCGAATCAGCCTCTGCCATGCTTGCCGCTCTTCTTCCCGCAAGGCGCGGCTGAGGTCCGACACAATCAGCAACTGGTGAGGCACGCCATTTTCGCGAAAACTGGTGTGGCTGATGGCCCAGCGGCCGTGCTTCCCGGGAAACGTCATCTGCACTGTTTGCGGTTCGGTGGATTGCAGAAACTCCGCAAGTCCCAGTTCCTGGGCGGTAAGACCCAGCATACGGGGAGCAATCCGGCCCATCAGCTGCTCTCCAGCGCGATTCACGATCGTCAAATGCTGCTGCTGATCAAAGGTGAAAACTGCAACATCGATTTCCATCAGCACTTTTTTGAGCAAGGCAGTCGCTTCCAGTGCGCTCACTTTTTGCTGCTGCAGACGGGTGGCAAGAGCGTTGATTTCGTAAATAAGATCGGCGAGCGAGTCATCGCGGCTTCCACCACGCAGGCGGAATGAAAAATCATCCTCGCGAATGGCCGCCACCATATTGGAAAGTGTCTGCAACGGACGAATCACCTGGCCATGCAAAGCAGAGGTGCCAATCATCCAGGCCAGAGCCAGGACCAAAGTGATGGTCCATTTGAATTCTACCGAGTGACCGCTGAACCATAGAAAGATTTCAGCCACCACCACGCCCGGCGCGCTGATCAGCAGGGTCATCAGGGTGATTCGCGCATCAAAATTCAGCTTGCTCCGCGCAGGCGGGCTTGTAGTAAGTGCTATCGAGCTGAATGGATGAAGCGGATCAGAGGCCATACTTTTGCATGCGGCGATAAAGAGCGCTGCGGCTTAAGCCAAGCGCCTCTGCTGCATGACTGATATTACCGGAGTGGCGCGTAAGAGCTTTCTTGATCAAGAGACTTTCCACATCTTCCAGGCTCATGTCTTCAATCTTCGCTGAACCGGCGCGCTCGCTTTCCAGCCCCAGGTCGGCGGACTGGATCTGCTCGCTGGTTGTGATCAGGACAGCTCTCTCTGTCGCATGATCAAGCTCACGGACATTCCCCGGCCACGGGTGGTCAAGCATTCTCTGCATGGCGCTCGGCTCAAACCCTTTCACCGGCTTGCGATAGCGTTGCACGTAAATGTTAAGAAAGTGTGCCGCAAGAAGAGGAATATCTTCCTTTCGCTCACGCAGCGGCGGGATGTGCAACTCCACTGTGTTGAGACGGAACAGAAGGTCGGAACGGAACCGCCCTTCCGCGGATTCGACTTTCAGGTCGGCATTGGTGGCCGACAACACGCGCACGTCCACCTTATGCGTCCTGGAGGAGCCAACCCTTTCCATTTCCCCCGTTTCCAGAACACGCAACAGTTTGGCCTGTTGCTTCAGGGGCACATTCGCGATCTCATCCAGGAACAGAGTACCGTGGTCAGCAAGCTCAAAGCGGCCCACTCTGTCAGCGCGCGCGTCAGTGAACGCTCCCTTCACATGGCCGAAAAGCTCGCTCTCAAACGTTCCTTCCGGCAGCCCTCCGGTATTTACGGTGATCATAGGACGGCTACTGCGCGGAGACATGGCGTGCAACGTCTGGGCTACTACTTCCTTTCCCGTACCGTGTTCACCCGTGATAAGCACATTGGCATCGCTGGGTCCTATGCGGCTGATCAGCGTCAGCAATGGCTCCATGGCTTTGGAGTGGGCGATAAATACAGGACGATTCTGCGCGCGCAAAAGGCTGTTTTCTGCTTCCAGCCTTTCAGCTCGCCGCATGGTCCGGTGTAAGTCCACCTGTGTGCGGATAATCGAGAGCAGGCGGGCATTGTCCCACGGCTTCTGGATGAAGTCGCGCGCGCCACGACGCATGGCCTCAACCGCCAACTCAACGCTTCCCCATGCTGTCATCATGACTACTGGCAGGCGGCTGTCCATTGCCTGCACGCGCGAGAGCAGATCAATTCCTTCCTGTCCGGACGTGGTGTCACGCTGATAATTCAAGTCCATCAGCACGACATCAAACTCTCCGCCCTGGATAGCCTCTAAGGCAGCATTGGGACTGCTTACCGTCTCTGTTTTGTAGCCTTCAGCCTTGAGCAGAAGCCGCAATGCTTCGCGAACGTCGGCCTGATCATCAGCAATGAGGACGCGCGCCGGCTCCAGCCTGGTCGCGGTAGGCGTTGTATTCTCGATTTCCTGGACTTTGGTTGGCACCGCTCTCTCCGCAAATAGTGACTTCAGGCAGTTGCGCTGCCGGGCGTTGCCGCCGAGTCTTCCACGATCCAGCCGTCCTTGAGCTGGATCACGCGATTACCGTACGCTGCATTCGCCTCAGAGTGCGTAACCTGAATAATCGTCGTTCCCTGCTCATTTAACCTTCTGAACAGCTCCATGATTTCTTTTGCCTGCGCGGAATGCAGGTTTCCGGTAGGCTCGTCCGCCAGAATCAGCTTTGGATTGCCGGCAACGGCACGGGCCACGCCGACCAGTTGCTGCTGTCCGCCGGAGAGCTGGTTCGGATACAGGTCCTTCTTCCCGACAATCTGGAAACGGTCAAGGATGTCCGCGACCATAGAAGCCCTCTGCGCACGCGGAATGTCGCGGTAGCTTAGAGGGACATCAATATTTTCCTGCACCGTAAGGTTGTCCAACAGGTGATAGCTTTGAAAGACAAACCCGATATAGCGCCGGTTCAAATCCGCGCGCTTTTTGCGATCAAGCTTGTGCACAAGCTGGTCGGCAAACACGTACTCACCGGCCCATCCGTCATCCAGCATCCCGACGATGCTCAGGAGCGTGGTCTTCCCGGCCCCCGATGGGCCCATAATCGTGACGAACTCGCCTTCCTTTATGCTCAGGTTAATGCGGCGGAGCAGCCACACCGTCCCAGCCGGGCTCTTCACGGTTTTTTCGACGTTGTGAAGTTGAATCAAAGTCTCGTCCTTAAGTGGTTTCCCAGCAAATACTCGCTCAATCTAAGTCCATTGTCTCATTCGCAGCGCAAAGCCACCATTGGATCTACCTTTGCGGCCCTTCGGGCTGGAATGTAGCACGCGCAAACAGCCACCAGAACCAGAGTGACTGCGGTTACAACATAGGTAAGGGGATCAATGGTTTTCACTCCAAATACCAAATTTGACATCAGCCGGGAGAGCGCTCCAGCGGCTGCCAATCCAATGAGCGCTCCCAATGCCGCCAGCGCCAGGCCTTGCTTGATCACCATGCGGAGCACATCAGTGATCTGGGCGCCAAGCGCCATGCGAATTCCGATTTCGCGGGTGCGTGCGCTTACCATGTAGGCAAGAAGCCCGTACAGTCCCACTGCGGCAAGCCCCAGGGCCAATCCTGCAAACACAACAAACATCCACATTTGAAAGCGACGATCCTGGAACGAGCTCTCAATCAATTCCTGCATGGGGCGAATGTCACTTACGGGAACATCTTCATCCAACGCAGCAATCTGTTCCCTGAGTGGCTTGGCAAGCATTTTGGGATCCCCGGCTGTGCGCACAATTACGATGAGATTTTGTGGTGCACCAATTCGATATATGGTGCCTTCCGGTGGCGCGTCCAGACCCAGATCATGCGTGTCCCGAGCTAT
>DASUBD010000274.1:0-4360 GCA_035763445.1 Candidatus Angelobacter sp. | reverse complement strand
CTTTATCTTTATAGCGTTCGTTGGTGGCCAGGCTGAACTTTGCCACCGGGGTTCCGCTGGGCGTGTATTTGATCTCAGGGTCTTTGCCCAAATTGCCGATCAGGATGACTTTGTTAACGCTCTTAGCCATGGGAGAGTTTTCCTTAATAGGTTTTTTGCATTGTAAACGCCAGGCAGTCCCCTATTAAACTACAAGGCGGCGCTTTTGTCGACTTTTCTTCGCTTTTGCACAATTTCCGCATCAACGATGCGCGCCATAAAGCTGGTAAAGCATCAGGTAAACGATGACGCCGGTGACGGAGACGTAGAGCCAGATGGGATAAGTCCAGCGGGCAATTCGGCGGTGACGCTCAAATTTCTGACGAAACGCGAATACAAGGGTAAGCACAACCAGCACGGGAACAGCGGCCGCCAAAATTGTGTGTGAAACGAGAATGCTGAAGTACAAGCCCCTGGCCCAGCCCTGCCCCGGGAAGTGCACGGACCCAACATGCGCGTGGTAGTAAAGATAACAAGCCAGAAACACCGTTGAGGTGCTCACGGCGGCCAGCATGCAAGCGCGGTGGAGTTGAACTTTGCCTCGGCGAATCAATGAATGTCCCGTAACGATCAGTACGGCGCTGGCGCCGTTTAAGCTGGCATTCAGGGCGGGGAAGACGCTGTAATCAGGCATTCTCAGGCGGCAGGCAGGGTCCTGCGGCGGTTCACCATGACGAATCCTGCCAGAAAAACAAGGCCGGCAAACAGCGCCAATACTGCAATAGAAGGCCAAAGCGGCAGCGTGGTCCGTGGCGCGGTTGTGGGGAACAGCGTGAGCAGGAGCGCGTCCATTCCGTACGTGAGAGGATTAATGCGCATCAGCACCTTGATCCAGCCGCTTGCGCCGCTCACTGGGAACAATGCTCCTGAAAGCATCCATAAAGGAATCAAGAAGAGATTGATAATTGCGTGAAAGCCTTGGGCCGATTCCATCCGCCACGCAATCGCAAACCCGAGTGCTGTGAGGGCGAAGGCAGCCAGAAACGTCACCAGTGTGACAATCAGGAATTGCTCCAGACCAATGCGGATGCCGATAAACGGAGCGAACACCAGAAATATCAAACCCTGAACAGCGGAAAGCGTGGTGCCGCCCAGCACTTTGCCTAACACGATTCCAGACCGGTGGACCGGCGCCACCATGACGGAAAGCAGAAAGCCTTCATTGCGATCTTCAATGACAGACATCATGGTGAAAATGGAAGTGAACAGAACAATCATGATCAGAGCGCCGGGAAAGAAGTACACCAGGAAACTTCCCGTGCCGGTTGCTCCCGTGTGCAGGGAACTCCCGAAGCCGGCGCCGATCACAATCCAGAAAAGAAGAGGAGAGACAATCACTCCCACCACGCGGGCCGGCTGGCGATAGAAGCGAACGATCTCTCGCCACCACAAGGTAAACGCCGGCAGGAACGGGCTCACTGTGGGAGTTGCGATGGTCGCCGGAGTGACTGCTACCTGGGCCATTTACTTCTTTTCCTCCTGCTCTTCTTTTTCAGTCCAGAAGCGGTGTCCGGTGCGATTGATGAAGACGTCTTCCAGCGTCGGCTTGCTTACTGAGATGGATTGGATTTCACCGGGGAATGCTTCGACCAGATCAGGGACAAAGCGGTGTCCTTCTTTGCGTTCCATGCGGACCTTGCCATCCAGAACAGTGGCGCCGGCATGAAATTTCTGTTCGATGCGCGTGGCCAGAGACTCGGCGTCATCTGTTTCCAGCAGAATTACATCTCCCCCGATCTGGCTCCGCAATTCCAATGGCGTGCCCAGACCTACGACTTCTCCCTGGTTGAGAATCGCCAGCCGGTCGCATCGCTCAGCTTCTTCCATCAGGTGCGTAGTTACAATCACGGACACACGCTCCTGAGTCCGCAATTCATGCAAATATTGCCAAAGATCGCGACGCGCTCCGGGATCGAGGCCCGTTGTGGGTTCGTCCAGCAAAAGCACGCTGGGATGATGCATGAGACCCTTGGCAAGTTCCACCCGACGTTGCATTCCTCCGGAAAAAGTTTCCACTCTCTCATCAGCGCGGTCAGCCAGCGCCACATGTCTAAGCATGGCGGCGATCCGTTCTTTCAGTTCACTTCCGCGAAGGCCATAGAGATGTCCCTGATGCCAGAGGTTCTCTGAGGCCGTCAGTTTGACGTCGACGCTTTGGGACTGGAAGACGACTCCAATCCGACGGCGCACCTGATCAGGCTGTTTGGACGCATCGAAGCCTCCCACCAATGCGCGTCCGCTGGATGGCAGCATCAATGTGGAAAGTATGCGAAACAGCGTAGTCTTGCCGCTGCCGTTGGGGCCGAGAAGGGCAAAAATTTCACCGGCTTGCACGGAAAAAGAAATGCCGTTCAGGGCTGCGCGCTTGCCATATGTGTGACGCAGGTCCTCCACCTGGATCACCGCTCCCGGGTTCGCTGCTTGTGTAGGCATGGCTTCTCTGCTCTCAAGAACCGTAGCCATCACGAGTGCACCACATTCAGCATCATGAGGGCAAAGAGCAATGGCAGGTAGAGGACGGAAGCCTGCAGAAGCTGGCGTGCGAGTTTACGCGAATCCGGAGAAGTGGTGGGGAGCCTGGTCCAGGCCAGCCGAAAAACGCAGTAGAGGAAGCCTATGCCGAGGGCGAGAGCACTGAACAAATAGAGTTTCCCTGACATGTGCAGCAGGGAAGGCATCAGGCTCACGGGTAATAAGGCAGCGCAATAAGAGAGCATCTGTCGAATGACGCTGCGCCCGCCCTTATCAACCACTGGCAGCATGCGAATGCCTGCGGCCTCGTAGTCATCGCGGTACATCCATGCAATGGCCTGAAAATGAGGAAATTGCCAGAAGAAAACGATGAGGAAAAGAATCACGGCTTCCGGCTCAATACGCCCGCGAATGGCGGTCCAGCCGAGCAGAGGCGGCATGGCGCCAGGAAACGCGCCAACGAAAGTAGAAATGGGCGAGATCCTCTTCAGGGGAGTGTACAAAGCCAGATAGGTCGCGGCGGTAGAGAAAGCCAGGATTCCCGTAAGAACATTGGTCGACGCAGCCAGGGAAAGTGACCCAACCAGGGTAGCGACTACACCTGCAATCAGTCCGGTGGTCGCATCCATGCGTCCCGCCGGCAAAGGCCGGTTGCGTGTGCGCTTCATCAGCGAGTCAATGCGGCGCTCCAGAACTTCATTCAGAGCGGCTGATCCGGCACAGGTCAGGCCGATGCCCCACAAGGCATTGATGAGCGTCCAGGAAACGGATGAGACGCCGCTCTTCGCCGCGCCCATGTAATATCCTGCCCACGCGGTGATGACGATTAGCGAAGTTACACGGACCTTGAACAGTTGGGCGTAATCAGAAAGAGCGGATCCTTTGGCAGGAATCGCAACCGACGCGACCGGAATGGGGCCTTCCGCGCTACCGGACTCTCTTGGAACCAAAGGCTGCGCTGCAATGCTCATGCCTTGGCCACCTCCCGGTGCTTATCGATTGTCAATGCGTCACTGACTGGATCACGATGCCGGTAGGCCTGGACGGTGAAAATCATTGCCAGGGCCAAAATTAACGCGCCTACCGCGAGATGGGCGACCGTTATGGTTACCAATCCCAACGTGGGCTGTACTTCGTCAATTCCCTGAACCACGCGAACCATGTAAGCGCTGGCGCCGAGCAGCAGTTGCAGGATTAGGAGCAGCAGCATCCACATCGCTGGGCGTTTCAGCAGCGCAATATTCGCGTGTTTACTCAGACTGCGCATGCTCAAGTAAAGGATGAGGCCTGCCACCAAAAGGGCGTTCAGCATATGAGGATAAAGGAAGGCATGCACGATTTTATGCGCCGGCCAGCGGTTGGCGGCGTTCGGTCCCCACTTGGTCCACACATGACGGAAAGCAGCCCCCAGAATGAGCTGCAGGTAAAGAAATCCAATCAGCATCCACGCGTGGCGGATGAGGGGCGCGGCTTCCTTCTGCGAAATTGTTTGCGACGGCTCTTCCAGCCAGCTTCTACTCGTAAATACAGCAATCACTGCCAGCAAACAGAACATGGTCTGGCCCACGGTTGCGTGCGCCGTAGAAATCAACGGAGGCGTAAATTCCAGAACGGTCAACCCGCCTAAAATGCCCTGAAAGATTACGCCCAGAACAGCGCCGATACTCAGAAGCCGCATCCAGCGCCGCCGGTCCACTTTCCAGGTCCATATCGCCGCGATAATTGTCAGCAAACCAACTAACTCGGCAATCATCCGGTGTCCGTGCTCGAACTTTACTCCGCCAACCATCTTGTGCATTGGCAGCCACCAGAAGCCTTCACTGGTGGGCCAATCCGGCACAGCCAATCC
>DASUBD010000273.1:0-5718 GCA_035763445.1 Candidatus Angelobacter sp. | reverse complement strand
ACGGCCAGCGCCGTCGGCGCGTTTTACCAGGCGCTGGCTGACGACTGCCCGCAGCGTGGCTCCAAGCTGCATGCGGACCTGCTTCTGCTCCGGCGGCGGAAAGACTGCGATGATTCGGTTAATGGTTTCCACTGCATCCAGCGTATGCAAAGTGGAGAACACCAGGTGGCCGGTTTCCGCTGCGTGCAGAGCGGTGGAGATCGTCTCCAGGTCGCGCATTTCGCCCACCAGGATCACGTCCGGGTCCTGGCGCAGGCTGGCGCGAAGCGCCGACGCGAACGATGGCGTATCCACTTCCACTTCGCGTTGGTTGACGAAGCCTTTCTTGTCGCGATGCAGAAATTCGATTGGGTCTTCAATGGTGATGATGTGCTCGGGCCGGCTGGAATTGATGCGGTCCAGCATGGCGGCCAGCGTGGTCGATTTACCGGAGCCGGTGACGCCCGTGACCAGGCACAGTCCGCGTGCTTCTTCGCAGACGTGCTCAATGACTTTGGGGAGGTAGAGCTCTTCCAATGCGCGAATCTTGGTGGGAATTACGCGCAGCACCAGGCCGACATTGCCGCGCTGCTGGAACACGTTCACGCGGAAGCGTCCTAGCCCGGCCACGCCGTACGCCATATCGAGTTCGGCGGCTTCCTTGAATTTCTGCTTCTGCCGGTTGGACATCATGCTGAAGGCCATGTTCAACATGTCCTCGGCCGAAATGCGTGGCTGGTCGGTCAGGGGCACAAGTTCACCGTCCACACGGACATGGGGATAGTTGCCGACCTTCAGGTGCAAGTCGGAAGCCTTGCGCTCCATGGCAATACGAAGCAGATCATCAATATGCATAATGCAGTCTTACCTCAAAGCCGGGCTCGGGAAATGCCGCAAATTGGCTGGAAGGTATCACTCCGCGCCAGCTCACGCAATCAGGCTTCATGCTGAGAGTGAGCTGCGCCAAAAATAGAGAATCCTGAGTAAGACCTTTGCCATCAAGAGTGTAGGGCTACTTGGGTGGTGACTACAATGTTACCTATGACACAGAACGTCAATTGGCCTCGCGTGGTGGTGGTAGGCGGGGGCTTTGCCGGGCTGAATGCGGCCAAGTCACTCAAAAACGCTCCTGTCCGAGTGACTGTGCTGGATCGCAAGAACCACCATACCTTTCAGCCGCTGCTTTATCAGGTGGCGCTGGCAGTGCTTTCCCCGGCGGAAATTGCCTCTCCCATACGCAATGTGCTGCGCCACGCTAATAATACTGAGGTCCTTCTGGGCGAAGTGACCGGTTTTGACCTGGACCGCCGCGTGGTTCGCACCGACGGACTGGAACTGTCTTACGATTTTCTGGTCGTGGCGGCGGGTGCTACCCACGCCTACTTCGGCCATCCTGAATGGGAGCAGTATGCGCCTGGCCTGAAGACCGTGGAGGATGCCACTGAGATCCGTGGACGCATCCTGCTGGCTTTTGAACATGCGGAACGCGAGGCCTTTGCCCACCGTGCCACACCGCCGTTGAACTTTGTCGTGATCGGCGCCGGTCCCACAGGAGTTGAACTAGCAGGCGCGATCTCTGATATCTCCCGGCATTATCTGGAGCGCGACTTTCGCAGCATTGATCCGGCCAAGGCGCGGATCGTCCTTCTGGAGGGCGGCCCGCGCGTGCTGCCTGCCTATCCGCCTGACCTCTCTGCCAGCGCGGAAAAGCAGCTTCGTGAAATGGGAGTTGAAGTCCGCACCAATGCTCTGGTTACCAATGTGGAACCGGACCAGGTCACCGTGGGAAAAGAAAAGATTCCTGCGTCAGTCATTCTCTGGGGCGCCGGCGTATCTGCTTCGCCGCTGGGACGCATGCTTGGTGCAGCCACTGACAAGGCCGGTCGTGTGCTCGTCGAGCCTGATCTATCGGTGCCCGGCCATCCTGAAGTATTTGTAGTAGGCGACTTGGCTGCTGCGCATGGGCCTGGAAAACCGTCCGGCGCAACCAAAGGCGACGCAAGCATCAGCGACAAGGACAAGAAAACCGCATTCGTTCCCGGTGTAGCTCCGGCGGCCATCCAGATGGGCAAGTTTGCCGGCCGCCAGATCAAGCGATCACTTAACGGTGAGCCGCGTGAAGTTTTCCGCTATCTCGATAAAGGAAGCCTGGCCACAATTGGCCGCTCACGCGCGGTGGCCGACTTCGGCAGGCTGCACATATCCGGATACTTCGCCTGGCTGTCCTGGCTGTTCATTCACCTGTTCTTCCTGATCGGCTTTCGCAATCGCATCCTGGTGATGGCGGAATGGGCGTGGGCCTACATAACGTACAACCACAGCGCCCGGTTGATTACCGAGCCGAAGGAATCTGCTTTTGAGGAACGGCCCAAAGCGAAAGCAGGGTAGGCGGCCGGCGTTATCAGGCCGGCCCTTTCTTCCTATTTATCACGGTCAGAACGGGCGTCGCGGTCTTTGCGGATTTTCTTCTTGGCCCGCTTCCGCGCCAGGGCCTGCTTTACGCGCAGTTTCTCGCCCGGCTTGAGGTAGAACGAGTGACGCTTTACTTCCTTAATGATGTCTTCCGCCTGCACTTTGCGCTTGAAGCGCCGCAGGGCATTTTCAATGGATTCGCCTTCTTGTAGTCGAACTTCTGCCAAAATTGATCTCCTGGGCCTGAAAACGGCCACCCTTAAGCTTACCTTATATTTTCCTGTCTGTCTTTCCAAAGCGCACGAGTTTTGAGCCGAAGCTGCATCAGGCGTCAATCCTTCGTCTAATAGACATTCCCTATGGTTTCAATAGATGTGGCCAATGGAATGTCTCCGACCGATAGAGCTCAGCACCGGCTATGCCGCAGCGTCACGGATGCTCTTTGCGCTTCTGTCCAGAAGTTCCCGCTCTTTCGTCGACATCTCCGGCATAAGCACCTTTTCGACGCCGTTGCGCCCGACCACACTCGGCAAAGACAACGTGGTCCCAAACTCCTGATTGAATGAGCCAATCGGGATGACTGATCGTTCATCGCGCGTTACCATTTCAGCGATGCGCGCAGAGACAACCGCAATTCCATAAACGCTGGCCCGTGTACCTTCAATGATTGTGATATTGGCGTAGCGGACCTCGCGCTCAACCTCCTGTTGCAGGCGCTTCAGGGTCGCCCCGCTTTGGCCGATCACCGTCGCCAGCGGCACGCCGGAAACCCGCACACCAGACCACAGAAAAACTTGCGAAGTACCGTGTTCTCCCAGTACAAGGGCGTCCACGCTGGCAGGATTCACCTTGAGCTTTGCCGCCAAATGGAAGCGGAAACGCAGGGAGTCAAGATAAGTGCCGGTGCTCAACAGCCGTGTTTGCGGTGCGATCTTGTGCACCACGTCTGCCAGCGCGTCTGGCGGATCGGTTACCACCAGGATCACAGCTTCCGGCGCTGCCTTCACGATTGGAGGCACAATCTCGCGGTAAATGTCAGCATTGGTGGCGAGCAGCTTCAGCCGTCCTTTCGGATCATTGCGGTCGGTGGCTCCCCCGGTCTTTTCATTGACTCCCGCCGTAATCATCACCACAGCAGCGCCGCTCAGATTCTCATAGCCGCCGGCGCGAAGGTCCGCCGTGGGTACCAGGGCACTGCCGTAACGTGCATCCGTGACAACGCCTTCTGCGCGTTTCCGGTTGCGGTTAACCAGCACAATTTCTCTCGCGCTGCCACGCGTGAATAGAGATAACAGGCAAGCTGACCCAACTGCGCCTGCGCCCACGATTCCAACTTTCATCTTTCACCAGCCTTGAGTTGTGCGCTGCCGAACGTTCATTGGATTCAGCAGGCTGGCGAGGGGGTGCATCCGCCAGCCTCGCTGTTTGGGCGTCACTCGTATCGCAACGCCACTATGGGATCCACTCTGGCCGCGCGGAGTGCCGGGATATAGCAAGCCAGCAAGGCAACGGCCAGGAGCACGGCCGAGGTCAGCACAAAGCTCAAAAGGTCTGTGCTGCTGGTGGAATAAAGCATGCTGCGCAGGATTCGCGTCACGCCCAAAGCGCTGATGAGCCCAATGGCAATGCCGGCAAGAGAGAGCCTGAGTCCGTGGCCGAGCACCATTTTAGAGACATCGCCGGCAGTTGCCCCCAACGCGATGCGCACCCCAATTTCGCGGGTCTGTTGCGCTACGCTGTATGAAATCACGGCATAAATGCCGATTACCGCTAAAAGCAGAGCAAGGCCTGCGAACCCGCTTACCAGCCATGTGCGGAACCTCTCCTGAACCACAGAATCCTCAATGAGCTGGTCCATTGTTTGTACTTGTGAAAGGGGCAGGTCTTTGTTGATGCTCGCCAGTTGAGCGCGCAGACCGGATACGACGGATCCAGGCTCCAACGGCGTCCGCACTACGAGATACATTTGCCAACTCCACGGTGTCCAACCGTTTTCGTTATACGGCACATAGAGTGTTGGCTCCGGCCCTGAATTCAAACCCTGATATTTAACGTCTCCAACAACCCCGATGACAGTTTCCCATGGCGATTGTGGATTCGGATCGCCCGTTTGTAAGCGCTTGCCGACAGGATCTTGTCCGTTGAAATATTGCTTCGCCATTGTCTCGTTGATGACGACAATCATTGGATCTTTTGCCTCTTCCACTTTGTCCGACTCAGAGAACCAGCGTCCTCGAACGAGCGGGATTCCCAGAGCGCGGAAGTAGCCGGGACTCACTGCCATTTCCTCGGCCAATTGAAGCTTGCGAGTGCGGTCATAGCCCTGGCCTTCCACCGTAAACGGGTTGGTTATGGCCAGCTGGTTGGGAGGAAGGCTCATGCTGATGCCAGCGGCGCTTACTCCCGGCATGGACTCAACTTTGGCCAGGAATTCCTTCCAGAACTCGCGAATCTGTGGCTCGGTGGAATAGCTCCGCGGCAGAGAAATAACGGCGGTCATGAGATGGTCGGGCCGGAATCCCGGGTCGACGTCACGAAGCCGGAGAAAGCTGCGAATAAGCAGTCCTGAGCCAATCATGAGCAGCAATGCCAGCGCGACCTCGGATACGATCAGCGCATTGTGCGTGCGCCGTGCGGCGTAAGATGCCGAACTTCCCTTCGCCGCTCTTAAAGGGTGATTGACCGAACCGCGTGAGGCCTCCAACGCTGGAGCCAGACCAAACACAATCCCACTGCCCACACACACTGCAAAGGTGAAGAGTAATACCGCGCCGTTGATTCCTACATCTTCGAGGCGGGGCATGTTTCCTGGACCGAACGCGAGAAATGCCTTCAGTGAGCCGAAGGCGAGGAGCAGGCCGACGATGCCGCCAATGGAAGACAGCAGCACACTCTCCGTGAGTAACTGGCAGATCACACGCGCGCGCGAAGCCCCCAGTGCCAGACGCAGCGCAATTTCGCTCCTCCGCACGCTGGCCCGCGCCAGCAGCAGGTTGGCCACGTTAACAACCGCGATCAGCAGAACCAGTGCGATCGCGCCAAGCAAAATCAGCAGGGCAGTGGATACTCTTCGCACCATCCATTGCTTAAGGGGCACCATTGTGCTCACCAGTTCAGGCGACGTGGGGAACTGTTGTGTGACTCTGGCCGCAATTGCATCAAGCTCGGCCTGGGCCGCCTGAGGATTTACGTTGGGTCTGAGCCGCCCAAATGCGAGCAAACCATAAGGCGGTCGCCCTTGAGGGGGAGGAAACCTGCGTATTGCCCAGACATCGAGTGGCTTTGAAGCCGGAAAGCGAAACTGCGCCGGCATAACTCCCACGATCG
>DASUBD010000272.1:0-7664 GCA_035763445.1 Candidatus Angelobacter sp. | reverse complement strand
CCGATATGCCCGTGCCTTCGCCGAAGTCGCTGCAGAGCGCAAAATGGATGCGGAAAAAACCATCCAGGAACTCGATCAATTGACCGCTTTGTTCCAGGAAAGCCATGAGCTGCACAATGTCTTTCTGAATCCGGCTGTTCCGCACGATCAAAAGATCAAGCTGCTGGATGCCATCATCAAAAAGATGAATGGAAATGCGATGCTGCGGAATTTTTTGGCGGTGCTGATAGACCAGCGCCGTATTGGCCAGATTGGCGAGATTGCCCGCGAGTTCCGCGAGCAGATGGATGAGCGCATGGGCATTGCTGACGCGCAGATAAAATCTGCCCGTGAACTTAGCGCCGAGGAAAGAAAGGCTCTGGAAGCGCAACTGGCCGGCGTGACAGGCAAGCAGATTCGCGCTCACTATGCAGAGGATCCGGCTCTACTTGGTGGAGTGGTGGTGCGTATTGGAAGCACCATCTACGATGGATCCGTGCGCGGGCAGTTGGAGAAGATTAAGCAGCAGATTGTTGGAACCTAGAGTAGAGGACTGAAAAGGCTACACATGGCTCAGATCAAGGCAGACGAAATCACAAAATTAATCCGCGAGCAGATTGAGAACTACGAGTCTAAAGTGACCGTGGACGAAGTGGGCACGATTATCTCCCTGGGAGACGGAATTGCCCGCGTACACGGCCTGGACAAAGTCATGGCCGGCGAGTTGCTTGACTTTGGGCATGACGTATCAGGAATCGCCATGAACCTGGAAGAAGACCAGGTTGGATCGGTGCTGCTGGGCGACTACACAGAAGTCAAAGAAGGCGGCAATGTAAAACGTACTGGCCGCATCATGTCTGTTCCCACGGGTGAGGCGCTGGTTGGGCGTGTGGTGAACGCCCTTGGCCAGCCGATTGATGATAAGGGCCCAATTACCGCCACCAAATACATTCCGGTGGAGCGCATCGCTCCCGGTGTGATTGAGCGCCAGCCGGTGCGCGAGCCTATGGCAACGGGCATCAAAGCCATCGATTCAATGATTCCCATCGGGCGCGGACAGCGCGAACTGATCATTGGCGACCGCCAGACGGGCAAGACCGCCGTGGCTTTGGACACCATCATCAACAGCAAGGGCAACAACCTGATTTGCATCTACTGTGCCATCGGCCAGAAGCGCTCGTCTATCGCGCAGGTGGTGCAGAAACTCCAGGATTATGGGGCGATGGATTACACGATTGTGGTCGCGGCCTCCGCCTCAGAGCCGGCTCCCATGCTTTATCTTGCGCCGTATGCGGCATGCGCCATGGGCGAGTATTTCCGTGACAATGGCAAGCACGCGCTGGTGATCTACGATGATCTTTCCAAGCACGCTGCGGCGTACCGCGAGATTTCACTGTTGCTGCGGCGGCCGCCGGGGCGCGAAGCCTATCCCGGTGACGTTTTCTATCTTCACTCTCGCCTGCTGGAGCGCGCGGCCAAAATGTCAGACAAACTCGGCGGCGGCTCACTCACGGCCCTGCCGGTGATTGAGACTCAGGCCAATGACGTGTCGGCATATATTCCAACCAACGTCATCTCCATCACTGATGGCCAAATCTTTCTTGAAACTGACCTGTTCAATTCCGGCATCCGGCCCGCGGTGAACGTGGGTATCTCGGTCAGCCGCGTAGGCGGTTCGGCCCAGATCAAGGCTATGCGCCAGGTCGCCGGTACGCTGAAGCTCGAACTTGCGCAATACCGCGAACTGGCTGCGTTTGCGCAATTCGGCTCTGACCTGGACAAGGCCACGCAGAACCAGCTCAACCGCGGCAGCCGGCTGGTGGAAATTCTGAAACAGGACCAATATCGACCGCTGCCCTTTGACAAGCAGATCCTGATCATCTTCGCTGGGACCAATGGCTTCCTTGACGATATGCCGCTGGAAAAAATCCGCGATTTTGAGGCCCAGCTTTACAAGTTTGTGGATACTTCCTATCCAAAGCTCGGGCAGACCATTATGGAGAAGAAGACCATTGATGATGCGCTGAAGGCAGAAATCCAGAAGGCGCTCAAGGAATTCAAGGAGCGCTTTGTCGGCCAGGCACAGTTAACGGGAGCAAAGGCGTAAGCAGGTCCCATGGCGAACCTTCTCGATATCCGACGCCGGATTCGCAGCGTAAAGAACACGCGGCAGATCACCAAGGCCATGCAGATGGTCTCGGCAGCCAAGCTGCGCCGCGCCCAGGAGCGGGCGATCCAGACTCGTCCGTTCGGGCAGATGATTACCAACATCCTCAAGTCGCTGGTGTCCCGTGCGGACATTTACGACCCGGGTACAGGTGAGGCGCACCACCCGTTACTGGTTCGGCGGGAAGAAAACACCGTACTTTTGATTGTGGTCTCAGGTGAAAAAGGCCTGGCCGGCGCTTTCAATTCCAACATCCTCAAAGCTGCGTTGCGGTTCATTGAAACAAAACAGGGCAAGAACGTTGACCTGATCACGGTGGGGCGCAAGGCGCGTGATTTCTTCCGCCGTCGCTATCCCGTTGTGGAAGGCGATACCCGTAAGGGCCCTGTGCAGATCGTTGCTGAATACGTGGGCCTGATCAACCGAACACAACTCTCAAGCGCGAACGAGATTTCCGACAAGGTATGTCAGCTTTACGCGCAAGGGCTGGTGGATTCGGTTTACCTGGTTTTTAACGAATTCAAGTCAGTGATCTCGCAGAGAGTAGTGATTGATGACGTGCTGCCGGTGGCGGCAATTGGCGAGACGGTGCACGAGGTGGAGGAAGTGGTCAGCGAAGCGGAGCGCGCGCGGCGCGGTGAAGCAGCCCTGCATGCAGGCGTGGGGCTTAAACCTGCTGACACCTCGGAGATTGACCGCAGAGCCGCGCAGTTTGCAACCGCGCCTGTGGACTACATCTACGAAGAGTCGCCGGAGAAGCTGTTCAGCGACCTGCTGCCGCGTTACATCCTGACGCTGATCTTTCGCGCCATGCTGGAATCGGAAGCCGCCGAACATGCGGCACGCATGACTGCCATGGATTCGGCCACTAACAATGCTTCAGACATGATTGACCGCCTCACGCTGCAGATGAATCGTGTGCGTCAGGCCAAGATCACCAAAGAAATCATCGAGATCGTCAGCGGCGCGGCAGCTGCTGAGTAAGACGCATGGGTGAGCAATTGGTGAGAGCCTGTCGCGCTCGAGCCAATTGCGAGGGCGAAGCAGCGCAGCGTTGCGGAGCCCTCGAAGGAACGACATCATCGAGATCGTGAGCGGCGCGGCAGCTGCTGAGTAAGCGCACATCGCACTAAAGGGTTTATATGGCACAGAACATCGGAAGAGTCATTCAGATTGCAGGTCCCGCCGTGGATGTACAGTTCGGCGAATCCAACCTGCCCCCCATTTATGAGGCGCTAAGGGTGACCAGCGAGGGATTCAAAGTCCCCGAACCCATCAGCGTCATTCTGGAAGTCCAACAGCATCTGGGCGAGGGCCGCGTGCGCTGCGTGGCCATGCAGCCGACGGACGGTATGGTTCGTGGCATGAAGGTGGAGGATCTGGGAGGGCCCATTTCCGTTCCCGTAGGCAAAGGCACTCTGGGCCGCGTAATCAACGTTATCGGAGAGCCGGTGGATAACCTGGGCCCGGTGCAGGCCAAGGAGAAGCTGCCCATCCATCGTCCTGCGCCTTCCTTCGAAGAGCAGTCCACCACGGCCGAGATGTTTGAAACCGGCGTCAAGGTGGTTGACCTGATCCAGCCGTTCTTGAAGGGCGGCAAGATCGGGCTGTTCGGCGGGGCCGGAGTAGGCAAGACGGTCGTCATCATGGAGCTCATCAACAACGTCGCCAAGCAGCACGGCGGTTACTCCGTTTTTGCCGGAGTGGGCGAGCGCACGCGTGAAGGCAACGACCTCTGGCTGGAAATGACCGAATCAGGCGTTATCAAGCCGGGCGTTCCAGCTGAGTCCAAGGCTGCTTTGATTTACGGCCAGATGACTGAGCCGCCCGGAGCACGTCTGCGCGTGGCGCTGACTGGACTGACCGTGGCTGAGTTCTTCCGCGATGCTGAAGGCGCAGATACGCTGTTGTTCATCGACAATATTTTCCGTTTCACACAGGCCGGATCGGAAGTATCTGCTCTGCTGGGCCGGATGCCTTCAGCCGTGGGGTACCAACCCAACCTGGCTACGGAAATGGGCGAACTGCAGGAGCGAATCACCTCAACCAAGAAGGGCTCAGTAACCTCAGTGCAGGCGATTTACGTGCCCGCGGATGACCTTACTGATCCGGCTCCAGCGACCACCTTCGCTCACCTGGACGCCACCACCGTGCTTTCGCGTCCGCTGACAGAAATCGGAATTTATCCTGCAGTCGATCCGCTCGCTTCCACTTCGCGAATTCTCGATCCCCACATTGTGGGGCAGGAACATTACGATGTGGCGCAGGGCGTGAAGAGAATTCTGCAGCGCTATAAAGACCTTCAGGACATCATTGCCATTCTGGGAATTGAAGAACTGAGCGAAGATGACAAGCTGACCGTGGCGCGCGCCCGCAAGGTTCAGAAGTTCCTCTCGCAGCCGTTCCATGTGGCCGCGCAGTTCACGGGCCGCGAAGGACGCTACGTGAAAGTCGCAGATACGGTGCGCAGCTTCAAGGAGATCATTGAAGGCAAGCACGATGATATCCCCGAGCAGGCATTCTACATGCGGGGCTCCATCGAGGAAGTGCTGGAAGAGGCCGAGAAGATGAAATCCGGCGTTGCTGCGGCATAGTCAACATGCCAGACACGATCAAACTCGAGGTAGTTACGCCGGAGCGGGTGGTGGCGAGCGAAGACGCCGAGTACATTGAGATGCCGGGAAGCACCGGTTATCTCGGTATACTTCCGGGTCACGCGCCGCTGCTCACCGAGCTTTCACCTGGCGAGATCAGCTACAGGGTCGGCAATGACACCAAACGTCTTGCCGTGGGCTGGGGGTTGGCAGAGGTTCTGCCGGCCCAGGTCACGATCCTTGCCCGGGTAGCCGAGCGCGCCGAAGAAATTGATGTATCGCGTGCGCAGGCGGCGAAGCAGCGCGCCGAAGAAGCGCTGCGACTTGCCGGCGAATCCGGTGACCTTGAAGCCCAAACCGCACTGGAGCGCGCAACCGCGCGACTGCAAGTGGCCAGCAAGAAATAGATACAACTCACTAAGCTCCTTTAAGCCGTTGCCTTGTGCAACGGCTGTTCTCTTACCAAAGCTTTCTCGGGAGCAAGTAGGTAAAGCCGGTAAAAAACTCCCAGCGCGTGCTGGTGGAGGTGAGGCCACGGTTGAAGCCGATATCGAGAACCAGTCGAGGTGTGACGGAATACGCTGGGCCGGTGAGGAAACCCGCCGCATGACCCTTGAGGAATGGTTGTGTGAAGTGCCAGAGCTCGCCGGTCCACGCGAGCTTGCCGGCCGCGGGATGAGCAATTGAGAGCGTCTGCCCGAACTGCGCGCGACGCACCGCATTTTCAATTTGTTCGTTAAAAATGTAGTTGGTATCAATGTGCCATTTGCCGAGGTCAGTGCTCAGCAGAAAAATCGCAGAGTTACGGCTGGAACCGATATCAAGGTCCGGCGCAGTACCGTCATAGACGCTGTGAAAGTAGCTGACGGAGAGAGTTGGCCTCCGCTCATTGCCCGGAACAAGAACGGCCTGCGCGCCCAGTGAAATCCCTCCAGCGTCGCGAGAGTGATGATCGCCCAAATCTGAGAACACCGCTGGTTCACTCTGGACCAGCAATTCAAGCCTTTTGGCTACGGTGAACTTTATTACTTCATTGATGGCGGTTCGGTCAGCGAATTCCTCTGAGTGCTGCGCGCCCAGAATTCCTGTCTCAAACTGGAGATAGCCAATGGGAGTCAAGGTTGCCGGCGTGGAGACTGTGGGGCGTCCCGGATTGGCCACGAGTTCCTCCTGGGATTGTGTTTGAGGTTGGGTTTTGTCGTCAGCCTGTTGTCCAAGACACGTGAGAGCCGCAGCCAGCACAGTGAGACCCGCTGACCGCATTGTTAAGCGGAGTATTCGAATGAAGGGCTCCATTTTTACGAGAAGCCGCAGAGCGGCAGTAACAAGTTATAACTGAGTTCGTCGCCGTCTATTCAGATTTTCCAACAAAGATTTGTGCAGAGGGGCTGCAGGCTTGAGCTGTTGCGGGCTCAGGCGGCATCAGAAATTCGCTTTCCTGCGCTGCCAAGGACCATTTCGCGCAGAGCCAGAGCATTCTGCGCCGCATATCCCGCCTGATCATTGTCAAAGTAGACGTACACAGCTTTGAGTAATTTTGCCTGCTGCTCAATCCAGCGTGCCCATTCCTGCAGGCGATGGTGGCTATAGCTGCCCTGATATTTGCCGGTCGTCGGGCCGTGCAGGCGAATGTAGGAAAAATCCGCCGTGATCTCCAGGGGCGAATGGTAGCCCGCCAGTTCATAAATGCAGAATGCAGCGTTGAATCTGCGCAGGATTCGGCAGACCTCCGGCGTCATCCAGCTCAGCTCTCGGAACTCAAAGGCATAGCGGTGCTCTCGCGGCAGGATTTCCAGCAGTCCCTGAAGCCGATCTGTATTTACCTTCCATTTGGGCGGCAACTGGAACAGAATGGGGCCAAGCTTCCCGCGCAGGTGTTCGGCCCGGGGCAGCAGATTGTCAATTGCGTTCTCAGGGTCTTTGAGCTTTTTGTTGTGCGTGATAAAGCGGCTGGCCTTGACCGCAAACACAAAATTCTTAGGCGTGCTGTCCCGCCAGGATTCGAACGCTTCAATCGTGGGCAGGCGATAAAAGCTGTTGTTCAGCTCCAGCGTGTCGAAGTGCCGGATGTAGTATTCAAGCATCTTGCTGGCCGGCGTTTTGGGTGGATAAAACGGGCCGACCCAGTGCTTGTAATGAAAGCCGGAGGTGCCGATGCGGATGTCTGTGTCCATATCTCGAGCGCAGCGAGAGATCCCTGCCTGCTTAGATGCTTTCTTGGTATGAAATGGGCGGTCGACCAGATCCTCGAATGAGGCTAGGGATCCCTCACTTCGTTCGGGAGTAAACCAAAACTGCTAATTAAAATCCGCTGAACCCACCCGCAACACGGTCCTGGTTTTTCTGGTGCCTGTCAGTTTGGTTTCTTCCGAGGTTTGATGTGCCCATGCGGCCCAAATCTTATTCTCGAAAGCAGTGATGGCAGTGTAATCACCCAGAAAATCTCCCTCGGCATGGAACGGGTCTGAATCCAGCGTGTAGTTGGAAAAGCTTCTGCCTCCGTTGTTTGAACGCGCCAGAGTCACAGTGGCCTGCTGGTTATCCGGGCGGCGATCGTAAAAGATAAGATTCACCGCACCGCTTTGCGGGTCCACGGACATCCACTGGAAGAACTGGTCCGCGCCATTGTGAATCAGGTCTGTATTCGAGCGTATGGGCGCGCTCCAGGTCGCTCCATGGTCCGCTGACGAACTCACAAAAACATCCACGTCGCCATTGCTGTAATCACTCCATGAGACGTAAAGATTTCCTCCTGCGCTGCCGGAACGCGAAGCGTTCGGTCGTGGATCAAGCCCAATCTGAGGGAAGCCATTAGAGCGTGCGACTCCAGTAATCCCGAAGTAGCCTGGGCCGGCAGGAATGATGCGGCGCTCTTTGCTGAAAGTCATGCCGCCATCATGCGAGACAGCCATCATGATGCCGTC
>DASUBD010000271.1:0-7026 GCA_035763445.1 Candidatus Angelobacter sp. | reverse complement strand
AATATCGATTTCCACGTTGAAGTGACCGGAGTTCGCTACGACAGCGCCGTTCTTCATGGCGTCAAAGTGCTCACGCGCAACCACGTTCTTGTTTCCGGTGACTGTCACAAAAATGTCGCCGATCTTCGCCGCTTCTGCCATCGACATTACGCGGTAGCCATCCATGACCGCCTCGATCGCCTTCACCGGATCGATTTCGGTGACAATCACATCGGCGCCCATGCCGCGCGCCCGTGAAGCCAGACCGCGTCCACACCATCCGTAGCCGGCAATGACAAACTTGCTGCCTGCAATTAGAGAGTTCGTGCAGCGGATCACGCCATCCATGGTGGACTGGCCCGTGCCGTAACGGTTGTCAAACATGTGCTTGGTCAACGCATCATTCACGGCGATGATGGGATACCGCAGCTGCCCGTCTTTCGCCATCGCACGCAGCCGGATCACGCCCGTGGTGGTCTCTTCCGTGCCCGCGATAATTCCATCCAGCACATCATGGCGCTTCGTGAGCGCAGTCGATACCAGATCGGCGCCATCATCCATGGTCAAATGCGGCTTGTGGTCAAGGGCGGAAAGAATGTGCTTGTAGTAGCTCTCGTTGTCCTCGCCCTTGATGGCGTGAGTAGAAATATTAAAGTCGCGCACCAGTGAAGCAGCCACATCATCCTGAGTGGAGAGAGGATTGGATGCGCACAGCACCACGTCTGCACCGCCGTCGCGCAGAGTAATGGCAAGGTTGGCGGTCTCGGTGGTAACGTGCAGGCACGCAGCAATGCGTATGCCCTTCAGCGGCTGGTTTTTGATGAATTCTTTGCGGATGCTTTGCAGCACCGGCATGGACTGATTGGCCCATTCGATGCGGCGCTTGCCGAGATCGGCCAGCTCAATGTTTTTTACATCACACGGAACTTGGGGAACTGCAGTTGTTGACATAGTTTCCTGTTTTTCGCGCCTTGAGAGGCTTGGGTTGTAAATGATGTCTGAACCAGGGGTGGAGCAGGCGTTTGCCTTCCACCCCTGTATTTTATCGGGTTACGCCTACTCTGCTCTCGCTTTTTCCATGGGCTGCTTCACGCAGCTTCGCCGCCTTGTCAGTGGCTTCCCATGTAAAGTCGGGGTCATTCCGGCCAAAGTGACCGTATGCTGCCGTCTTCTTGTAGATGGGGCGCCGCAGTTTGAGCGATTCGATAATGCCCTTGGGCGTAAGCTGGAAATTCTCCCGGACCAGCCGTTCCAGCGTTTTCTCATCCAGCTTGCCGGTGCCGAACGTATCCACCAGCACGCTGACGGGTTCGGCCACGCCAATGGCATACGCAAGCTGTACTTCGCAGCGGTCAGCCAGGCCGGACGCAACCAGGTTCTTGGCGATGTATCGGCACATATAGCAGGCGGAGCGATCCACCTTTGTCGGGTCTTTACCGCTGAATGCGCCGCCGCCATGGCGACCCATGCCGCCGTAGCTGTCTACAATGATCTTGCGTCCCGTTAAACCGGTATCGCCCATTGGTCCGCCAACCACAAACCGCCCCGTGGGATTGATGTGGTACTTGGTATCAGCATCAAGCAGCTTTTCAGGCACAGCAGCCTGAATCACATGCTTCAGAATGTCCTGGCGCAGCGTCTTATTGTCGATGGTTTCAGCATGCTGCGTTGAGATCACCACCGCGTCCACGCGGATTGGTTTGTGATCTGGACCATATTCAACTGTGACTTGGGATTTGCCGTCTGGCCGGAGATAAGGAAGGGTGCCGTTCTTTCTGACTTCTGAGAGCCGCATCGTCAGCTTGTGGGCAAGTGAGATGGGCGTAGGCATGTAATCTTCATTTTCGTTCGTGGCATAACCGAACATCATGCCCTGGTCGCCGGCGCCGCCCGTGTCAACGCCCATGGCAATGTCAGGCGACTGCGAGTGGATGGACGACACAACTGCGCAGGTCTGCGAATCAAATCCATACGTGGCGTCGGTGTAGCCAACGGCAGTCACGGTGCCGCGCACGATGGTGGGGAAATCGACATACGCTTCCGTGGTGATCTCGCCTGCAATTACTACCAGCCCGGTGGTGGTGAGAGTCTCGCACGCAACACGACTGTACGGATCTTTCTCCAGGCAGGCATCCAGTATCGCGTCAGAGATCTGGTCGGCAATCTTGTCCGGATGGCCTTCTGTGACCGATTCAGACGTAAACAAAAAACGTTCGCGTGGAGCCAATTGAGCTTCCTCCTGATGTAACTTTTACCGCTTCGGGATCATTCTAGGATACCGCAAAGCAGACTAAATAATGCGTCCTCGCCCGGCAACGCTTCCACGCCCCTTCGGGCGGAAAAGCCGCTGAATGGCGCTTTTTTAGCTGCGAGTGGACTTCTTATTATTCTAAATTGGCGGAAAGGGCTGAGGCTATAGAGTTTATTGCTGGGCAGCGCCTGTAGGGGTGAACATCAGGGTACGGGCTTCACTTTCGTTGCCGATGGCGCCCAGGGGGTGCCCGTTGAAGCTCACATCAATTCCGCCCGCGTTTCCTGTTTTCACCACGATTTGCCTGGCAGCACGAACAAATCTTTGCTTGTCCGCCTTCAGGATTCCGTGACTCACGCGGCGTCCATCCGCCACCACTGAAACCCACGCGTCTTCCTTGGCCTTGATGATGATGAAAAAGCTGTGCTCAGGCGAGAGAGCTTTTTCTGCGGCAGTAGACCGCTTCTCCACTTCGGCGGAGGCCACCGGCCTTTCCGGCGGATGCGCAGGAAGACTTTCTTTTACTGAGACGGCCTTCGTGCCTCTGGCACTCTCCGTGCCCGCGTCAGTCGAGCCATGTTCCACGGGCTGGCTGTTTTCGGCAGCGTCCCGAGTATCTGCGGAGACGGAGGCTGCAACGCTTTCAGGCTGGTGATGCTTGGCGCGATACACCACGTATCCCGCAAGCACAATTACCAGGGCCACCACTGACGCTATCAGTGGCAGTTGCGAGCTGCGCGGGTTCAGCTCGCGGTCCGGCTTCTCATGTACCTCGAGGGGAAACTGGTCTTCTGGTGGAGCGACTTCATTGCTGATTGCGGCGTAGTCGGCGGCCGCCTGGTCCTCGTCGATCCCGATGAATCTAGCGTAAGCGCGTACAAACCCTTTGTTGAAGATGCCGCCTGGCAGGTCGCGAAAATCTTCTTTCTCCAGCGCCTCCAGATGAGAACGGCGAATCTTGGTGGATTCGGCAATCTCATCCAGCGTGACGCCACGCATCTCCCGCTCGCGTCGTAGTTTGTCGCCAAATGAACCCATGGGGGTTAGGGCACTGACCTTACAAATTCTGAAAGCTGCTCAGGTGGCCATCATAGGAATACCACAAGCTGGTGTCAAACCAAAAAACTAACGTAACTGCCCGAAGGACAAGGACTTTTGCAGTACCTTTGGGCCATTCTGAATGGATTTCAGGACCATTCAACGGTTGCTGATTTCATCAAAACGGGTGATAATACGCCAAAGTTGGCGGCCTTCGCCCTGAAGCAGAAGGAACTTACCTCCTACATGAATGAGGCAACGGGACCTGAGCGTAAAACTAAGAGGCAGTTACAGGAAGTCGCCATCTTCAACGATGTAGCGAAGGCCCTAACCTCGTCTCTGAATCTCGATTCAATCCTGCAAACCATCATGGATAAAATGGCCGAATTCTTCCGGCCGGATACGTGGTCCCTGCTGATGGTCGATGAACAGAAGGACGAGCTCTATTTCGCTATTGCCGTAGGGGACGCTGCCGAAACGCTCAAGACCGTCCGCCTTAAGGTCGGCGAAGGGATTGCGGGCTGGGTAGCCCGGCACGGCGAATCGCTCATTGTTCCGGACGTCTACAACGATCCCCGTTTCGCCAAGCGCATTGATGAGATGACCAAGTGGAAGACCCGGTCCATCATCTGCGTGCCGCTGCAATCCAAGCACAGGGTTTTGGGCGTGATCCAGCTCATCAACTGCGCCATGGAGAGTTTCGGCGAGCAGGAAATGTTCTTCCTGCACGCGCTCTGCGATTACGCTGCCATCGCCATTGACAATGCCCGAGCCGTTGAGAAGATCCAGGAACTAACCATCACGGACGACTGCACCGGCCTCTATAACGCCCGTCACCTTTATAAGACGCTGGAATCTGAGGTTTATCGGTCAGCCCGGTTCGGTTACGAATTCAGCGTGATCTTCCTGGACCTTGACCACTTCAAGTACGTCAATGACACCTATGGTCATCTGGTGGGCAGCAAACTGCTTCAGGAAATCGGGTTCAAGATTAAATCCCAGCTCCGCCTCATCGACTACGCCTTCCGCTACGGCGGCGATGAATTCGTCATCCTTCTTCCGCAGACTGACAAGCAATCCGCGCTTGTGGTGGCTAAGCGTATCCAGGACATGATGCGCAAAACCATCTTCCTTGCTGAAGACGGCCTGAATCTCCAGGTTCGCTGCAGCATGGGACTTGCCACGTATCCTGAGGACGCCAAGAGCTCACACGAGATCATCCGCCAGGCCGACGAGATGATGTACATGGTCAAAAACTCCAGCCGGGACAACATTGCGGTAGCGCAGCTGGGCGTGCTGAAGTAGATTTTTTTACATCCCGAGCGCAGCGAGGGAGCCCTACCTTCTGAATTGCAATTTTCACGAAAAACTCGTTTCGGAGTCGTGCTCCTGGTGCTAGTTCTGTTTTATCTGTCGGGCATCATCGCTCGCCAACATTTCGGAGTACGGATACATGTCCGTAATAGTAGCGGACACGCACTGCGCCAAGTCACAGTCAAGCTTGAACACAGCAAAGAGTACAGGCTGGGGGATATGGCTGTCGGAAGCCGCAAGACCATTTACATTGAACCCGCCGGTGGTGACAGCATCCGATTGGAAGTTATCGACGCCAACAATGTACAGCACACTGATTTAATCGCGGGCTACGTCGAAAGCGGCTATCGCGGTGATGTCTCTGTTCAAATCGCTCCGGGTGGACGAATCGTTTCTGTCGATCACAGCTTCGCTCCGTACAACTGGAAGAGCTGGTGGGCTTTCATTGGCTGATAGCGTATCAACGAAAATACTTCCTCGTTGCGCAGGCCACAGTTCTGGCTAATTGCAATTTGCTAATTGCCAATTGCTTATTGTGGCGGCCTTTTCTCCAGCCCCGGCTTTTGATCACTCTGTCCGGGGACTGATTTCCTCGCGCTCCAGGCATTGGGATTCGCAGGAGCAGAAGGATTCACCCCAAAATCCCACACAAAGAGATTTACTTGGCCTTTATCCAGAAGCTCCACCACCGCATACTCGCCGGGTTGCAGCGGCGCAGCCGGCGTGAGTTTGATCCAGTTGCCGCTCACGGGTTCGCTTACGGTTTTTGTCCAGTTCTCCTTCTGGCTGACCTTCCCGTAGATGGCCACGTTTACATTCCCCAGGATGCGCGCGTCCTTTTTTTGCTCCATGCGCACTATGCGGTAGTGATCGGCATTGCTGATCGCCGCGCTGGACGGCGCTGGCGGCTGGTTAGCTGGAGACTCGTTGCGTGGGCTTCCTCCCGGTCCCAGCGACGGCGCACTTCCCAAGCCACCAGCTTTCGCCGGAGTTGGAGAAGCAACAGGAGCCGCTTTGCTGTTGTTCTGTGCGGGAGACTGAGAGTTTGCGCTGCCAGTATCCACATCAAGATAGATTACCGGCTGGGTGACGTGCGCCTGGGTTTGAGCGTGTGCGCCTTTGAGTTCAACCGTCTGCTTGGAAGAAAGCGCCAGCGGGTTGATGGCCGCGCGCAAAATGTTTTTTCCGGTGTGCTTGTTAAGCTCACCACTGTCCTGTGTCAGTTCCACCAGTTGCGGTTGGTTCTGATACGTGTCCAGCAAAAAGACGCCTCCGCCATCGGGCAGGTACAGGCCCGGAGCAGCCATGGGCGGGGGTGGCTCGGCCGCATCAGCTTCCCTGGTGGCTTCTTCCACCACCTCTGAACGCAGGCCTGCACGCTCCTTGTTGTATTTCTCGGTGGCAGCCCAATCCACCAATTCATTGGGCAGCTCTTCCCATGTGTAGCGCTCCGCGCTGTAGTAACGCACCCGGTCGCCATGAACCTCCCACTTGGTCACGTTCTGGAAAGACCCGTCTTTCAGGATCAGGCGCTCGGGATTCTGCTGCGCGAATGCCGGAAGCAGCGCGACCAGGAAAACGCCAATGCATACGCCAGAGAACCAATGAATAAAGCGTTTCATAAGGAGCCCCTGTCCTGATTAGATGCCGGTTTCGGCATTCGTTCAAGTCACGGCCGCGTCCTGACGGGCTCCTTAGGCCAAGCCCTCCAAGACGCGCCCACTCGGAAGCGTCCACTCGCCGCCAGTTCCATCCTGTTCCGATGTACCATGAGCCATGCCCGCCTCTGACACGTTGGCCGCCAGCCGGAACCGCATCGACGGTATTGATCTATTTCGGGGGATAGCCATCCTTCTCGTGTTAATGAACCACGTGAACATGCGTTTGTTTCTGGCTAGATTCCCCTACACGCAGGGCCTTCCCCGGCAGCTCGTCAAATCCCTGTTTTGGGACGGCCAGTTTGGCGTTCAAATGTTCTTTGCTGTTTCCGGATTTCTCATCGCTTCCATCAGCCTGCGACGCTGGGAAACGCTCTCAAAAATCAATGTTCCCGGTTTTTACAAGCTGCGCGCCGCGAGAATAGCGCCGTTGCTGATTTCCCTGCTTGCAGTTCTCAGCATTTTGCACTTTGCTCATCTTCACGATTTTATGGTCCCCGCAAAAACCGGAGGGCTGGGACGGGCCATTCTCGCGGCTCTTACGTTTCACATAAATGTACTGGAGGCACACCGGGGATATTTGCCCGGCAACTGGGACGTCCTCTGGTCACTTTCCGTGGAGGAGATGTTCTATCTCTTCTTTCCTCTTGTGTGCCGCCTGTTGGGACAAGGCAAACTTCTGATCGCATTCTTGTTTGCATTTGTAGTGCTTGGCCCCTTTGGACGAACCGTGCTGGCTCACGGAAATGGAACCTGGGAGGAGTATTCGTATCTTGGTGGCATGGA
>DASUBD010000270.1:0-3398 GCA_035763445.1 Candidatus Angelobacter sp. | reverse complement strand
CAGGTAATCCATAACGTTCTGCAGGCGAACATTGCCGTAGTCACGATCATCCTGGACCTGGTGAAATATCTCGCCCCAGATGGGCATCTCGCGCGAGCCGTGAGCGATCATCACATCCGTGCCCGCAATTATGTTGCGCACATGTTCAACTGGAAAGAGCCCGCCATTCCTTTTTGCGATGGTGGTCAGGTCAGGAAGAGGGTCTTTCAGCGCAGGCGCTACGGGGCCGTTCCCCTTGCCATCGATGCCGTGACAAGGCGCACAATGCGCACGATACAGGTCAGGACCTTTCAGCGAGTAGATCAGGCGTTCTATTTCTTTATCTTTCTGTGACTTAACAGGATCATCAGGACCAGGGACGGCTCCCACCAAGACAATCACGGTGATCACCACGGCAAGGACAATCAGAAGATACCCATTTGGACGATACTTCATTATCTGGGTACTCCTGCACCCGGCATCAATGCTGGCACGGACCCCTGGCGAAAGGATGTGACGGTGATCACAGACGCTGTGATTAGAGTTGGAGCACTCCAGCACCGCGGATTCCATCGTGCTTGAGGGCATTCAGGGCGTGATTGGCCTGAGTGAATGCAAAAACCTGCACTTCAGTGTGGATGGGGATTTCGGCGGCAACGCGCAGAAAATCGAGTCCGTCTTCCCGAGTGTTGTTTGCGACGCTCCTGATGGAACGCTCCTTGTACAACAGGCCATAATCGAAGCTGGGAATCGGACTCATGTAGATTCCACCCAGAATCAGGAATCCGCCTTTTCGCAACGCCTGCAAGGCCGGGGGCACCAAATCGCCCGCTGGCGCAAAGATGATGGATGCATCGAGCTTCTCCGGCGGTTCTTCAGCAGCAGCGCCAGCCCATACCGCGCCCAGTTCCCTGGCCAGCCGCTGGTGTTTCTCTTCTCGCGTGCACACAAAGACATTCGCTCCCCAGTGCCGCGCTACCTGTATGCAGACGTGCCCTGCCGCGCCAAAGCCGTAAATTCCCAGATTGCCGCCGCGTTCGATGCCGGAAAGTCGCAGGCAGCGAAAGCCGATGATCCCTGCACACAACAGCGGCGCGGCCTGCAGGTCAGTAAAACCTTCCGGCAAGGGATAAACAAAATCTTCATGCGCCACGGTGTACTCGGCAAATCCTCCATGATTTGTGTACCCGGTGAACTCCGGGTTGTCGCAAAGGTTTTCCCGTCCGCTTCGGCAATACGGACACGCACCGCACGTCTTATGCAGCCAGGGAATGCCAACCCGAGTACCAGGCAAATATTTGTGAGCATTGCTTCCGGTGGCCTCAATGACGCCGACCACCTGATGCCCGGGAATTACAGGGCTCTTGCGGGGCGGCAGCTCGCCTTCCACAACATGCAGGTCAGTACGGCATATCCCGCAGGCGGTTACGCGTACCAGAACCTCGTTAGCTGCCGGAAGAGGATCGGCTACGCGCTCAAGCGATAAAGGGTTGCTCTCCACAGGAGCAGGCTTATTCAACAACCAGGCTTGCATGGATTTAATACTAATGAATTCTTCCGTGTGGCGTCAGATGGGGCATGAAAGCTATCTCTGGCGGAGGACGCAAACAAGCATTAGCAGCAGAAACAAATGTGGGTAGCAGAACTCATTCACTGCGATGTGACGAGTTAAAGCCCGGAATGTGGATGGTGTGCTTATTGAGGAACCGCATCAATTCCCGATCGGCATTAGGGAACCGCTCACGTAACCGAATCATCCAGCGTCGCGCCCAATGGTGACGAGCTGAAAGAATGACAAGCCCGACCAAAAGGAATAGCAGCCCCGGCAGAATCGGAAGGAAAAGCCCTCCCACTCCAGTGACCATAAAAGCCCAACCGCCAATCTCCAGAAAAATACCCTTCATTTTCGGAACCGTTCACTTGGATGCCAGCGCACAGTGTTTTGACACAAAATCTTCTGCCGCGCAAGACGCGCTGTTTGTGGGCTGACGCGGAGGTTTTTCCATTACTGAACAGTTTGAGAGGACGCGCCAAGCAGCAATTCGAGGGCTTGTTTGTACGTTGTCCCTTCCCGAACAGGGGAAAAATCAGAGTTCGCTTCATTTCTAAGAAGACGCGAGGTGGAAAGGAAGACCCGCAGCTTCAGGTCCAGATCTAGTCGGGTAACTTGCCATACGTCCGGCTCTACCTGGGTTTGTTCAATCAGGTAACGCCCGCCTTTATAAAGCTTTCCAAAGACCCCCCACCCAAATGAGACATTTTTGGTAACGATGCCGTCAATGCGCGTGAGTCGTTTCTGGTTGGGCTCAACCCACACTGTGCCCTGCAAACCCCGATAAATCTGAGTCTCCCGGTCGTGCGGGGAGAACGAGCCAGTGGGGCGAAAACTGAACTTCAGTTTTCCATCTTCTTCACCGTCCGGGGTAAAGATGAACGCAGTAGGGAAGGCTTTCATCAATGCGACGCGGCGTTTCAATTCGGCTTTTTGATCTTCAAGTTCATGACGCGCTGCATCCCGGTCATTGAGAAGTTTTTTCAGGCGTTGTTCCTGCTTCTCCACCTGATCGGGAGTGAGTGGTTCATGGTTGAAACTCACAATCCGGTCTGCCCGGCCTTCCGGAGTTGTGATCACCTCGCGCGTTTCCGTTCCCCATTTCCATTCCAGAGTTTCACGGTATCGGAGGTACTCCGTCTTTTGCAGCGCAGCAACTTCGTTTGCGGCAGCCTCGTTGATCAGAGCAGCAGCGGATTGCTGTTCCTGTGCGTCCGGCTTCGTTGCTTCCTGACTGCTGAGCACGCAAACGCAGATCAGCACTACCGCTACGACGGGCCAACTGGCAACACATACGCGCTTTGGAAAAAATGTAGCTCGCATCACAGACGAACTTGATCTGCTGAGTGCATTCTAGAGAAAAACCAGAGAAGGTGGTGCTTTCATGGCTGCAGAGCCTGCTTAAGCGTGGTATCCACATGAATGGATTGAAGGCTTGATGCATCCCAGCCGCCGCCCAATGCTTTGATCAGGCCGACAGATGTGACCAGCCTCTGGCCAAGCAGTTGAGCGGCGAGACGCTGATTATCCAGCAGCGTCTGCTCTGCGGTGACCACGTCAAGATACGTAACCAGCCCGCCCACGTACCTGTCATTGGCAATCTTCAGGGCCCGCTGAGCGGCATCGACGGCTTGTTGTTGCGTGCCGGCAGCCTGGGAAAGAATGCTGAGCCCGGAAAGGCCGTCCTCCACTTCCTGGCAAGCGGTGAGCACGCTCAGGCGGTAGTTTGCCACTGAAGCCCCGTATGCTGATGTGGCGAAATCCACCTGCGCTTTGCGGCGACCACCTGTAAGCCACTCTTGAGCCACATTGGCTCCAAGGGCCCAGAAAACACTCGGCGCATTTGCCAGAAGGCTGATGTTCTTGC
>DASUBD010000269.1:0-11633 GCA_035763445.1 Candidatus Angelobacter sp. | reverse complement strand
GGTAAACTCAGCCCGGCCCGGAAGTTATGCCTTCATTGAAATGCCGCCCCCACCCAAACCGCCAAAGCGCCAGAGTTAGGTAAGTCATAGGTAGCGGCTTCTTTTCCCATCCGCGTTTATCCGCGCAAATCCGCGTAAGTTCGCCGCTTTTGAGGCTAGCGAAGTGCCAAAGGCCAAAAGCCTCTTGTCACTGAAAATCAGTGCAATCAGTGTTATCAGTGGTGAGATTTTTTGCTTTTCCGATCCCGCGCGATCACGTGCGATGACGGCGATCTCGGCGATTTTCTGGGGGCACACTTATAGTTCGCATGCTGAACCGCATCTACCGCGGGACACCGGCGGTCGCGTCGGGGGATTCCAGGAGCCAGGGCGGCTTCAACTGGAAGAACCATTCAGCTCGGGACGCCAGAAACAGGGACAAAACCTCTTTCCGCGTGAGTCAGGCCTTACTCTCGGTCGGGTTACCCCGCCTGGATGCGACTGGCCTTGGGTCTTAATCGCCAGCCTGCAGGCGCCTGTACCGGCACTACTCCTTCCAACTCTGCACTATACGCTATTTATTCGCCAAAGTCAAGGGCAAAATTCAAACAGCGGACTCCCAGTGGACCACCTTCGTTCCTGGATTTAGCGTTTTCCTCTGCTGCCCTGCGAGTCCGACCCGTGGAATAACGGGTTTTGGGGTGGAAGCCCCGGCCTTTACGGCCGGGGTGAAGGATCATTTAGAATGACGCGCTTTAGCGCCGGTCAAAAATCCAGCGCTTCAATGGCGCTGGTTGTTTTGCCCACAATCAGGTTTTAGGGTGGAAGCCCCGGCCTTTATGGCCGGGGTGAGCGTGTCTGATAAAATCCAGCCCTTTCAGCGCTGGTGGTCGTTTTTGTTCACATCGGGTTTTTGGGGTTAACGCCAATGGGCGCTAGCGCGATAGACGTCCCCATCATCTGTGGAAGCGCGAGGTTTTTGGGGTGGAAGCCCCGGCCTTTATGGCCGGGGTGAGCGCGTCTGATAAAATCCTGCGCTTTAGCGCTGGTGGTCGTTTTTATAAAAATACACATGGCCCATGCTCCCCAGGAAATCCGCACGTTCTTCGTCACTTCCGTCAGCAACAGGCAGCACGCATTTTTCAAAAGTGCAGACGCCGCTGAACTCCTGATTCAAACACTTTATTCTTATCGCGCCGAAGCAAGATTCGAGCTTCACGAGTTCGTGATAATGCCCGATCATTTCCATCTCATTATCACACCCGAGGAGCGTATCCCTCTGGAGAAAGCCCTGCAATACATCAAGGGAGGCTATGCAACTGTGGCGCGGCGTGAACTGGGGCTGAGCGGCGTCTGGCAGCCCAAGCCTTCCAATCATCGTATTCGCGATGCAGAGGATTACGAAAAGCACCGCGATTACATCTTTGATAATCCCGTGCGCGCCGGCCTCGCTCCATACCCGGAGGATTACCCTTTCTCATCCGCCAGTCGCCGCGAAAACCTTGATCCGCGACCACCAGCGCTAAAGCGCAAACTCTAAAAACATTTGCTTACCCCGGCCTTTACGGCCGGGGTAAGTAGCGAAAAAAGAAAACCTTCCTCTCTGCCGAAGGCCCGCGCGCAGGCATAACGGAGCGCGAGCGCAGAATCATCTCAACTTGACTGCAGAATTGTCCAAATTGCATCCTGCCTCGAATGCCGCAATCGGTATCCATGCGATCCTCTTCGGATCCCGCGCATAGAAGGTTGCGAGGTAAGGACGGCTGACCACCACCATGTAGCTTTTCTCTTGCGGCTTCACGCGCCATTCATACACACGATGTCCTTGCGCTAATGCAGTCTCTTTCAGCTTGATCATAGATTCGTTAAATCCGGCCAGTATCGCTAACTCGTGTGTTGCGACGCGGCCGGGATCCTCGAACAACCACTCAGGCCCTTTCTCATCGGCATCTCGCTGGCGTTGCACCACCCCTTTAAATGGCTCGAACGACATCAAGTGGCGGTACCCACATCCCACTTTGTCGATGTCAGGCTGTTCGTACCCGGCACGGTAGTCAATGTCATCAGCGTCTTCACGGTCCACTCCCACTACCTCTTGAATAGCAAGGAGGCTGCAACAGCCCATGTGACCATATCCACCTCCCCAGAGCTGACCGTCGGCTCGTCGCTCCGGTTTGCCGGAAAAAAAGCGGCCGATCAACGTGGCATGCACCAGCCGGTCCGGCCGGCGCTGAATCAGCCCATCGAACTGCCGAAACTGTTCGTTATCTACAAGGGGAATGGCTAAGCCCTCAATGTGCAGCGGCTTCGGGCGACTGCGAGAGGCGGTTACTCCGCAGCAATACATGGTTCCCGATTTCTCAGTGCCTCCATACTCCAGCCAGGTCCCCATCCACGGCAGGCAATCCGGATCAAACAGCGAGAAATCTTCAAAGCCGTGTGACACAAACCCGGTGACCTCGACCAGTTTGTGGTTGTAGGCCGTGGGATTGCCCTTGAGCTGGCAGGCACTCACGTTTTCCGGCTGCTCAGCATGGACGATGGCCAGACTCATCAGTACGAATAGAACGTATCTCAAGCATCGTAAACCGAGCATCTACCCGGGAACGCTTCTCGACGTGCTTCTTGCGTTTTTTTGACAGCCCGGCTTCGCTCACGGAACACCTTCCCGCGCCCTTAGCCTGTACAATGCTTCTTCACTCGTCAAACTAAATCTTCGGGAGGGCGTGGAATGAAATCGGTCATCCCCAATGTTCTTCTGCTTGCTGCTCTACTTGGGTCCTCTTTACATGCACAACCACAGGAAGCTGCAAAACCAACGCTCCCGTCTTCCGCGGCCGCATCGTCTCAGGCGACGTCTCAATCATCGGGGGACATGCAGAGCCTCATCAAGGCACTCTCCGGCAAGTGGTCGCTGGAAGTGAAGTTCGAGTCCGACAACTCCGCACCCAACGCCGCAACCCAGCATGGCGAGGAGGTGTGGCGTGCCACTCCCGGCGATCTTACATTTCTGCAAGAGGAGCACATGCCAATTCCCGGCAGAGAACTGTTCTTGTTGGGAGTCATCTGGTGGGACAGCAAGACCAAGGACTTTCACGGCATGGAGTGTAACAACCACAATCCGCACGTGTGCGATGTGAAAGGCTCTCTCACGGACATCTCCATCCAGTGGGATGGCAAGGCGTTTGTCATAAACGAGACGGAGCCCTCTCCCAGCGGTGGCAGGCGGTTGTGGCGCGAGTCCATTCTTGATATCACTCCAGCATCCTTCACGCAAACCGGTGATGCGTGCAATCTGGACGGAAGCGGGTGCAAGCGGTTGTTTACCATCCATGCCACAAGGATCGCACCCGTACGAGAGACCCAAAACAGATGAGCGCGCCTTTCTTCGTTCTAGGTTCTAGGTTCTGGGTTCTGGAACCCATTCTCTGCGCCCAGGCGCAGGTGAACACATTCACCGGACGCGTTGCAGCGCGGTTACGTAGTAGAATCTGAAGCTTCTTGAGCGAAAGCTATGCATCCGGCAATAATCGTCGCATTCTTTGCAGGCTCTGGCACCGCAGTGGGAATGTGCTGCGCCGGAGCCGTGGTTTTACTGATTGGAGCATGGGTTGCGGAAGACGACGTGGCCCAGGCGCGCGGCCTGGACAAGATTGTGGCCCTGAAGAACTTGTGTTTCGCTGTGCCGCTGGCGGTCTTCGGCGCGCTGCATCTGTTTGGCCCGGATTTCGTCAAAGGCCTTGTGCCGCGCTATATGCCCGGACGCATGTTCTGGGTTTATTTTGTTGGCTGCGCGTTGATCGCCGCGTCATTGAGCATTGCCACCAAAATCGCAGTGCGCTGGTCCGGCCTGCTGGTGGGATTCATGATGTTCATGTTCGTCGGGATGCTCTATCTTCCTTTCGCATTGACTCACCTGCACGCCAGGATCACCTGGACCATCGTATTCCGCGAATCGTCATTCGGTGGAGCGGGCTGGATTCTTGCCGGAACTGCCGTCAATGGATGGCGCGGTTGGGGCAAGAGTGCCCTGATCACAGTGGGCAGCATATGCGTCACGCTGGCGCTGATCATGTTTGGCATTCAGCACTTTCTGCACCCGACGAGTCTTCCCGGAGTTCCGCTGCAAAAACAGCTGCCAGGGTGGCTGCCGGGCCGCGTTCTGATTGACTACCTGACCGGCGCTGCTCTTCTGCTTGCCGCAGGAAGCGTTGTGCTGCGCAGGAAGACGCGGGAAGTGGCAGCCTCTGTGGGCGGCTGGATTCTGCTGATGATTGCAGCCATTTATATCCCTGTGATGATCTCAGCGCTACGCGTCCCCGATATTGGGGTGAAGATAGAAGGGATCAACTACTTTGCCGACACGCTGCTGTTTGCCGGAGTGATCCTGGCGCTGGCCAGCGCGACCCCAAGGTTTGTTGAAAAAGAATCGCCGACAGCCCTTGATGGCCATGAAATGTCTGCGAGGATGTAGCCCGAGACTGACCCGCACACGACAGGGTGACGCTGTTCCAGTTGTTGCCGCTTCAGCGGAAATAAACGGTGGAAGAACGGCCCTTTAGGGCCGTGAAAGCGACAGTTTAAAATGACAGCGCTTTAGCGCTGGTGAACATGCGAAAGGCTCCTCAAGAGAAACGTACGTTCTTCATTACATCCGTCACACATTTTCGTGATCTTCTATTTAAGAATAAAAATTTCGCGGGGCTGCAGCTCGACGTGCTCTACGAAAATCGCAAGCTCGGCCGTTTCCTGCTCCACGAATTCGTCCTGATGCCTGATCACTTTCATCTGATCCTCACTCCTGCTCCGGACAAGTCACTTGAGAGGGCTTTGCAGTACATCAAAGGCGGATTCTCATTCCGGGTGAAGAGAGAACTCGCATACAAAGGTTTCCCGTGGGAGGAAGGCTTTCCCAATCATCGCATCCGCGACTTCGAAGATTATCAAAAGCACCGGGAGTACATTCATCGGAACCCGGTGAAAGCGAGGTTGGTGAAAATGCCTGCGGAATACCCCTACTCATCGGCGTATCCGGGGTTTGAACTGGATCCTCGTCCAGCCTGGCTAAAGCCAGACATTTGAGCGCGCTGCACCAGCGCTAAAGCGCTTGTTAAATGCCTCCGTTTCGCGGCCACCCCGGCGCCGGGCTTCAAAGCCATGCAGAGTAGCGCAAAGGGAAGAACGGGTGCTCAAGAGACCTGGGCTTCCACCGCTTCTCCGTGCCCAAGTACGGGGAATACGCTACAGATTTTCTTCCAGCGCATAATCCACCACTACTTCCGGGGTCGCGACCGCGACCGTGCCGTAGAGTGGTCACCTGCCCTTGAACGACGTAATCAAATGGCTGGCCTGCTGATCACTCAAGCCGGCAAATTTGAAATGGAGCCTAACGGAGTTGAAGAGAGAGACATCCGGCCGCACTGGCTTAGACCGGTCCATGCTTCCGCGGATGGCCACGTTCACCGCCTTGAGCGGAATTTCTTGCGATTTGGCCAGCACCTGGATCAGTTCCACGCCGCAGCAGGCCACGCCGGCCAGGAAGATTTCGGCGGGCGTGACTTCTTCTCCGGGACAGCCGTTCTGCTCCGGCCCGTCAACGATGAAATGATGATTGCGCGCGCCGCACATCACGCGCCCAAAGACGCCGGTGGATCCGGCAGTAACGTCGTATTGTCGAATGTCTGCCATGATGAAAGCTTACCGCGGATTGGCCCTCGGGGCTAATCCGCAATCAGTTCCATCAGCGTAATCTGCGGTAAGGTTTTACGGGGTTCTGCAGTTCATGTTGCTTACGCCATGAATCCCCGTTAACCTAATCCGTTCATGCATTTCACTCGCTTACGCCGAGCGTTCTGGCAGGCCTTCTTGCATGGCCAGTTTTCTATTGCCAAAGCGGCTGCGTATTCATCCATTCTGACATTGTTTCCGGCGTTCCTGGTGCTGGCGTCACTTCTTGAGGCTTCAAACAATACAGCCGGATTCCTGAGCCAGATTTCCTCGGCGGTGCACTGGGTGCTTCCGCCAGGACCCAGGTCGGCGGCGCTGTCGTTTTTCCAGACCAAGCAGCACCACACAACGCGCATCCTGATTTCCGCGTCCACGGTAACGCTGCTGGCGGCGACGGGCGTGATGATCTCCTGGATGGAGGGCTTCCGCAAAGCTTACAACCTGCCCATGTCCTTCAGCTTTTGGAAGGAGCGCGCCATTGCGTTTTACCTTGTGTGCCTGGCGCTGGTTCCGCTGTGGTTTGCAACCATTCTGGTTGTCTTCGGCAACCAGATTGAAGATTGGATCCAGGGGCAGACCATGCACCTCTTCAAGCCGCTGGTGATCCTGGTGTGGGACGGCGCTCGCTGGGCAATTGCATTGCTGACCAGCATCGCGGTAATGAGCCTGATCTACCATCACGGACTACCCAAGACGCAGTCCTGGCGCAGAGTGTTGCCGGGCGCGGTGATGGCAACTCTGCTGTGGTTTCCTGCCACTATGTTCTTTGGGTGGTATGTAACGAACTACGCCACTTACACAGTAGTCTACGGGTCGCTGAGCGCGGCCATCGCGCTGCTGGTATGGTTGTATATCGTGTCAGTGATTGTGCTGCTGGGAGCGGAACTTAACGCGCAGATCTATCCCAAGATCGTGGCACGAGAGCGCGCCGAAAAAGAATAGGAAACGAAGGTATAGCAAACGAATGACGGGAACCAGGGGCCAGGAAACTTCAGGGGCGACGGGTATCGCCCGCAAGACAAAAATTGTGTGCACGCTGGGGCCGGCCAGCAATTCTGAGCCTGTCCTGCGGGACATGATGCGCATGGGCATGGACGTGGCCCGGCTGAACTTTTCCCACGGCACACATGAAGAACACGCGCGAACCATCGAGCGCGTACGCAAGATCGCAGAAAAAGAAGGCCGCACCATCTGCATTCTGCAGGACCTGCAAGGGCCCAAGATCCGTACCGGAAGATTGAAATATCGCACGCCGGTGGTGCTGAAGGGAGGATCGCATCTCACCATCACACCACGTGACGTCGCCGGCACCGCCACGCTGGTGCCAACAACGTTCAAAACCCTGGCCGCTGAAGTGGAGCAGGGCTCGCGCATCTTGCTTTCGGATGGACTCATTGAGCTGCTGGTGCTGGAAGTCCGGGGCGAAGATGTTACCTGCGAAGTCGTAAACGGTGGAATGCTGGGAGAGCACAAGGGGATCAACCTGCCCGGGGCTGTGGTCAGCGTGCCTTCCATGACTGAGAAAGACGAGAAAGACCTGGAGTTTGGCGTCAAGCACGGCGTGGACATGGTTGCGGTTTCTTTTGTTCGCACGGCAGATGATGTACGCATTGTGAAGCGGCTGCTGCACGCTCACCAGAGTGATGCCTGGGTGTGCGCCAAGCTGGAAAAGCCGCAGGCCGTGGAAGACGCCAACCTTGACGAAATCCTTGATGTTGCTGACGCCGTGATGGTGGCGCGTGGCGACTTGGGCGTGGAGATGCCGGCGGAAAAAGTTCCTGTGATCCAGAAGCAGATCATCCGTCGCGCTGCTGACTGGCGCAAACCGGTCATTACCGCCACGCAGATGCTTGAATCCATGGTGGAAAATCCTCGTCCTACGCGCGCTGAAACCAGTGACGTGGCCAATGCCATTCTTGACGGCACAGACGCCATCATGCTCTCTGCTGAAAGCGCGCGTGGGAAGTACCCGCGGGAAGCTGTGGCCATGATGGCCAAAATTGCCAGCGAGGCCGAGTCCAGCATGGAGGTCCTCCCGCGCCGCCGCACACATCGCCATCTCTCCATCTCTGAAACCATCTGTGAGTCCGTGGCGCACGCGGCGCAGGACCTCGACATGAAAGCCATCGCGGTCTACACAGAAACCGGCACCACAGCACGATTGATTTCCAAGTACCGGCCCAAGGCCGCTATCTATGCCTTTGCCGCCAATCCAGCAGTTTGTGCCCGCCTGAACCTCATGTGGGGCGTGCAGCCCGTGTGGTGTGACATGGGTATCAACACAGAAGAAATGGTCAGCAACGCTGAGCGGCTTATGCTGAAGCATCGCGCAGTGCAGGCGGGGGACGTGATTGCCATTGTTGCGGGCACGCGCACTGCCAGCGGCTCAACCAACTTCATGCGACTCCACGTGGTCGGGACCGGCGAGGTGCATGAACTCGGCCATCCTGACCGTCGCAAAACGCCTAGATTTCAGCCGGAGGGCGCCAGGAAAAAAGTAAGCAGCCGCCAGCAGTGACCAGGAACGCCAAAATGCCAGATGGCCAAATTTGAAGATTGAAAACGGCACGCTTCTAGGCGGGTAATCTTTCCTTTCAATTCCGGCGATTTTGGCAATGCCGGCGGTTCTGGCAATTTCTTCTAATTCACCCACCCCCCCGGACCGCCATTCTTTTTGTCCTTCTCGTCCGGTGGTTTGAAGTTGCCGTACTCGTCGAAATACTGTTTCGGGTCGTGTTCATGCTTGCGCATGTAAACCTGGAATTTCCTGGCTGCGCGGCGGCGCTTCCAGCGGTAGTAGCTGTTTCTCATTGAAGCCACCTGGCCACCCACTGTTCCCAGCAGGCTCTTGCGCCACATAAAGCTGTACCAGACGTATCCTGATCCCAGTCCGAGCAACTCAACCAAATAGAAAAGAGCAAACCCTGTCAGAATGAAATACGCGGCTTCAATAGCTCCAATGCCCACAACCACCCAGAGCACCGGTATCTGGAATGGCAGAGGAAACAGCATGATGGACGTGCCGCGATTCATCAGGTAGAAGACCATCAGGATGGCATTGGCAGCGCAACCAGCGCCAAGTGCGGTCCCGCCGCCAATCCTTCCACTCATGGAGAGTAGTACGCCCATCAGACCGGCAAGAACGGAAGAGATGATATAGAGTTCCACGAATCCGCGGGAGCGTATCCGGCCCTGAACAGGACCGCCAATGAAGTAGACACCGATCAGTGCGAACAACACGTGCGTGGGAGCGACGTGAATAAAAGGGTACGTCAGCAGTTGCCAGAGGGCGCCATGCAGAAAGAGCCCGGGATCAAGTGACCCCCAATGCACAATCGCCAATGCAACTGGCCGGTCCAGGGCCCACAGAAGAATGATCGCAATCCATATCCCAAGCGTCAGCAGGATAATGGAACGCATGGCGCCGTTGAATTGCGGTAGCCCGAACTGGAACGTTGTATCTCGCCTCATGCTACTCTTCTTTTTTTCTCTCCGGTTCCGGGACTTCAATCACGCTTCGGTGCCCTTTTGCATCTACAGATCGCACGCCGAAAATCACATTGTCTTTTGATTCCGGCATATCAATCTTCGTGTCCGTTGTGCGAGTGACGTTCTCTTCAGGAAAGTCGGCATCGGTGGTCTTGCGCCATAAAACTTCATACCCTGTGGCTCCCGGCGCCGGACCCCATGCCAGCTTCGAATCATTCTCAAGCTCCAGCGCCAGCAAACGTGGCTGTACGGGAGGAGCCGGCGCCAGCGCCAGTGACGCCAGCGTGGCAGCATTCAGGCGGGCAACGTTGGCCACATAATTGAAATCGACAAACTTCGGCAAATCACCGTATTCAATGCCATTTTCCGTCCGCGGGTTCTCATGCTGGTGGTGGAAGTCCTCACGGTACTCGGTGAAACGAACGGCAGCAAAGCCTTTTTCATTGAAGGAAATGTGGTCGCCTCCACGCAAATAGCGGTCGCGCCGGAAAACCAGTTGGGGAGTGAACTGCCCAAAACCGGGATACGTGCGGGCCACTTCGGCAATGTAACGTGCCAGTTCGCGGGAAGGCGAATCGTTCTCTCGGCCCGTGGCGCGGATTTCCTTGATCTGGTCAGGAGTGGCATTAGAGGGAATGCCTTCAGAAAATACACGTACCCAGTTGCTGTTCTGTTTCGTATCTCCCGGCGTGCGATTGCCGCCCACAATGTCATTGTTCAGCACGTCCTGAACTCCCAGTCCCAATTCCGTAACGCGTTTGGCAAAATGCGCGCTGCCAAGCAGTCCCTGTTCCTCTCCAGAAACTGTCAGGAAGAGGATGGTGGCGGGAAACTTGTGTTTACTGAGCACGCGCGCGCACTCCAGTGATACGGCGGTTCCACTGGCGTCGTCATTGGCGCCGGGCGCGGGGGCGTTGGAATCCATCACATCTTTGGCGCGCGAATCGAAATGTCCCGTAACCACGTAGATGCGGTTCTTCAGTGCCGGATCTGTGCCGCGCAGAATCACATAGACATTCCGAACGTTGGTAGGTCCCTTCAGGCGCGGCTTCGGTCCCGTAGGCTCCAGGACTCGCTCATCGGTATTGACCTCCATGCAGCCGCCGCATGCGTCTGAGTAGCGCTGGAACTCTGATTTGATCCACTCATAGGCCGCAACAATGCCCTTACCGGACGTTTGTGCGTCAGGATTGTTGATGGAGATTGTATTCCGGGTTCCAAAGCTCGCCAGCTTTTCAATGTTCTTCTGGATCTGCTGTGGAGAGACCTCCTTCATGATTTCCTCCACCATTGGGTCCTTCGCGGCTGTGGTTCCAGAGCCTTCTTTATGGTTCTTTGTTGATGCAGCCGAAGCGGTTTTTCGCGATTTCCTGTGTCCTGAAGCGGCTGGAGCCTTCTGGGCAACGGCATATGATATGTTGAGCATCTGTAGCCCAAAACAGAACAACGCGATTTTTGTTATAGAACGCAGATAAGAACTCAAGATTGAAAACCTCAATTTCAGAACTTGACGGCAATCATGAGAGATTCTAAATATAATCATAGGTCCCTGCCACCTTTGTTGCGGCCCTTCGGAGGAAGAAATGGCGATCTGCCCTGAATGTGAAACAGATCTGGATTTGGACGAAGAGGAACTGGAGGAAGGAGAAATTGTCTCCTGTCCTGAGTGCGGCACTGATTTTGAGGTCGTCACCAAGAGTCCGCTTGAGTTGAACCCCGTCGATGAATTTGACGACGAAGACGAGGACGAGGACGTTAGCGAAGAAGAAGAGGACAGTGAATACTGAACGTCTTTCCTGGAAGCTGGCCCTCGCCTTGTGCCTCTCTCTTCTCCTCTCTTACGCTGCGGCACAAAAAAAAGACGATTCCAAAAGACATTATGGTGTGATTTCAGGTACCGCTTACGGGCCGGATGATCGTCCTCTGTATGGCGTGAGCATCACAATCCATCCTGAAGGCAAGAAGCACCCCAGTTGGGACCTGGTATCCGACCATCGCGGCGAATTTGCCCAGCGCGTGCCCCCCGGGCCGGAGGATTACATCGTGGATGGCCAGGTGGAACTTGCGCCGCTTGAAAATGGAGTCCCTCAGCTGCACAAAAAAAAGAAACTTAGGGACCAGGTCAAGGTTCACATTGATAACGAGGAAATTCGGGACATCAGCATACACATGAAATAGTGATGTAGGCCGTCCTGTGATCGGAGTTAACTGGTGCGGAACAAGCGCGTTTTATTCCTTGTCGTGATTCTTTCCGCTGCTCTCGCTTTTGCAGCCGGGCAGGGCGAAGGCGCTTTGCGCATGGTGAGCGGCCGCGTGGTTGACTCGCAAGACCGGCCCTTGCACAAGGCCGTTGTGCACCTGAAAAACACCCGAACTCTCGTGATTAAGACCTATATCACTGAGCCCGATGGTTCTTACCGCTTCAGCGCCTTGTCACC
>DASUBD010000268.1:0-16808 GCA_035763445.1 Candidatus Angelobacter sp. | reverse complement strand
GACTATGACAGCGATGATTACGTGGCGCCGGTGGTAAATGCCATTCAGTTCTTCCACGATGGCTACTCAATCCAGTTTGACAAACTGCAATATGCGGCCGATGGCATGGAACTCAGCGGAGAGATTGGTAATCCCAACCAGTTCCGCATCACCGACCTCACGCTGACGTTTGCTGTCCGCCCCTACCCGGAAAAGATCCGTGATCAGTGGCTGCGCGGAGGAAAAACCCTGGTTGGCTGGTCACCCGCGTGGAATATAGGCAGTGCGACCATCAGGGTGAGTGATCTGGAACCCGGCAGAACTGCAAAGTTCAACGTGACAATTCCTCACGTCGCGCAAAACTCAGATCCAATTCGCATCGCGGTGCTTTTCTCAGGCGAGCACTACACCTACGTACATACACGCTAAAGGCCCCACGTTTGACGCGTCGCTTATGTTAAGAGACCGCGGTGGCCGCAAATCGCGGGAGTCCTGACATTTTTCTGACAAACTGTGAGATGTGCACTTCGTCTTAGCGAAATTGTCTGATTCCTGTCGCCAATTACTTTGAAGAGTTGGCCCGCTGAGCCCGATAGTTGCGAATCAGGGCTTCCAATTCTTCCAGCTCAGATTCCTTCACGGTTCCCGTCTCAATCACACCCACCATCATGTCCGTCAGGGATCCGGCGAAGGTCTGCTCCAGTAGATTCTGGACTGACAGCTTGGATACCTGCTCGCGCGTAACACAGGCCGCAAAAACAAACACGCGCCCGCGTGTTGTGTGGCGTGCGAGCCCTTTGTCTTCCATGATGCGGAGGAGAGTCTGAGTCGTTTTGTAATTAGGCGGCGTGGGGAAACTGGGATGCTTTATTACTTCTTCGACAGTCGCCTGGCCAAGATCCCAGAGCACATTGAGGATTTTCATTTCCCCGCGCGTAGGCACAATCACGTTGAGATTGAGTTGTTCGGCCATTTTCAGGCCCCTATGATAGCGCGAATCCCAATCGGTTCAGACAATGAATTCCGCTCCTCCTTAAGAGCTGCACGTGACCTTAGTACATGTACTCGCTCCCGCGCCCTTTGACTCCGGGAATCGCGGTGAACTCGCGATTTATTGGTTAAGAAACAGTTGGCTAAAACATTCTACGACGGCCAACAGGAGGGTCTTTATCGAGGATGGCGCCAGTACCTTAGTCTTTCCGTGTGCTCTGTTGCCCGGCTGAGTTTCCATCGCTCAGGAATTCGACCATTGCCTGACCGACTTCGCTACTACACTCCACCGGCGCGAGGTGGCCGCACCCGCCAAAAATCTTGAGCTCTGAATGGGGAATGGCACCATGCATCTGCTCGCCCATCGAGGGTGGCGTTAGCACATCCTCTCTGCCCCACAGCAGCAAAACCGGGGTTCGAATGGTGTTCAGCCGCGCATCCATCAGGTCCTTGCCGGTGTACATGGATTTCAAGGCACGATCAACAATCCAGTCCTCGCGGGCAAAGCCGCGCAATATATCCGTAGCGTAGAAGCTGGGAATGTGCGGAGGATGCGGTGTAAGCACCTGCATCATGCGGACCAGATCAGCTTCGGTTTTGGGTCGCAGCAGAGGGACGTTTTTCGTGTCGAACTTCACGCCTGCGCTGTCCAGCAGAATGAGTTTCCGGACCCGCTCCGGATGATCAGCAGCTAACTTCAACGTAACCCAGCCACCCATGGACCACCCCGCCATGTCAGGCTGCTTGAGGCCCTGGCTGTCAATGAACTGTTTGACAATGTCCTCTTCCAGCGAGATGGAATAATCAACATCAGGACGGGCCGACTGCCCGTAACCCAGCAAGTCAGGCGCATAAACCTTATAGCCATCATGCACGAAGTACGGGATCAGTGCGATCCAGTCTTCACTGCGACCCGCGAGTCCATGCACCAGCACCAGCGGCTTGCCCGTACCGCCCACAAGATAATGGATTTTCTGGGCATTCAAGGAAACAAATTGCGGCTGCAGCCCCATTTTCCAGACGCGAAACTGCTGCAATTTATCGACGAAGAATTCTGGACGTAAATAAAAGCTCAGAAGAGCGGTCCCCGTCAGAACTACCAGGACGAGGAATCCCATCCCTATTTTCCGGCTTCTTGCCTTCAGCTTTACAGCCGTTCCAACAGTTGCCAAATGAATGCTCCTGGGACGCCAACTCAAGTCCGGGATCAATAAACCTCCGAACCGTGAGAAAGGTCTCCGGCGATGATATTCTCGACGTTACCATGCCTTCATCCGCAAGTCAGCAATTGGCATTACTTGACCTGAATCAGGCCAGCCAGGTTGTGCAAACCAGGGAAGTGTCTCCCGTCGACCTGACCAAGGCCTGCCTTGCTCGCATTGAAAAGCTCGATCCCCTTTTGAAAGCCTTCATCACGGTCACAGCGGAATCAGCCATGGAGGAAGCTCGCAAGGCTGAAGCTGAAATCGGCCGCGGAGAATGGAAAGGCCCGCTGCACGGAATTCCACTTGCCGTGAAGGACCTGGCTGAGACGGCAGGGGTGCGGACCACAGCGGCAAGTGCTGTTTTGAAACACCACATACCTTCAGAGGATGCCGAAGTTGTGCGGCGACTCCGGCTGGCCGGCGCTGTACTTCTGGGCAAACTCAACCTGCACGAGTTCGCGTACGGCGGCAGCGGAGTGATCAGCCACTACGGCGCGGTACGCAATCCCTGGAATGTCGCTCACATCACCGGCGGGTCATCTTCAGGGTCCGCTGCGGCCGTTGCCGCCAGCCTTTGCTATGGCGCAATCGGCACCGATACGGCCGGCTCCATCCGCCTGCCCGCGGCCTATTGCGGCATTGTTGGACTAAAACCGAGTTACGGATTAGTGAGTACACGCGGTGTCATCCCGCTCTCCTGGTCACTGGACCACGTAGGCCCCATGACGCGCACTGTGTCTGATGCTGCTCTGATTCTGCAGGCAATCGCACATTATGACGTGCACGATATCTGTTGCCAGAAGTATCCGCCGGTCTACTATCCCTCAGCTCTCGCCGAGCCGGTTTCCACTCTGAAGCTGGCGACTCCACGCGAGTTCTGGAAAGATGTGGAACCGGAAACTGAAAAAGCTGTGGATTCGGCGATAGCCGTATTGAGCCGTCTCACCGCAGGCGTGCGTGAGATCAGCATTCCCACGGAGTCCGATCGCACCGTGGTGCGCTGCGAGCCTTTTGTGTATCACCAGAAATACCTCAAAGCCCACGAACAGGAATATCACCCGGAAACTCTCCGGCGTATCCGCAGTGGAGCAGATGTTTCCGCGCCCGCCTACATTCAACAATACCGGGAGCTTTTGTGGCAACGGCGCGAGATCCTGCACGTTTTTGAAGAAGTGGATTTGCTGCTCAGTCCCACTTCCCCCGTGTTGCCGCCCAGCCTGGCTGAGCTCGAGCAGAAGCCGGATGAGTTGCGCAGCCGGGAACTCATCATGCTGAGGAACACGCGGCCCTGGAACGTATTTGGATTGCCTGCCATCTCGCTTCCCTGCGGTTTTTCTGATTCAGGCCTGCCGATTGGCCTGCAGATGATTGGTGCTCCCGGATCCGAGGGAATCATTATGTCTCTGGCCCGTGCTTATGAAAAAGAAACTGAGTGGCACAAGCGCTTGCCGCAGCTTGAGAACGTAAATCCTATAATGAGATGACGATCCGGCTTCGAAATCTCAAGATGCCGCCAGACGCGGACTTACCTACCCTCGCGCTGCCGTAACCGGTTAAAATAGTTGAAACAAGACAAATTGATTGGGAGCACTATGAGATACGTCCTGCTATTGCTGGCGCTGGTTGGCGCAGTGGATTCCGGACTTGCACTGCGCGAACATTACCGTGAGGGTCTGGCGCCATGCGATATCAATGAGAAATGGGATTGCGGTGTCGTGAACCATAGCCCCTACGCCGTCGTGGGCGGCATACCGGTGGCTGACATTGGGATTGCAGGATATATTTTGCTCGCGTTTCTGGCTTTTAAGAAACAGTATCGCCTGATGCTGGCTGCAGCAATTCCCGCGCTGGCCTTTTCTTTGTATCTGGCTCACATCGAAAAGGATCTGTTGGGGGTCTGGTGCGTTTACTGCGCCATCTCTTTAGGCCTGATCACTCTGCTCACGGTTTTCATTGCAGGCACAGTCGTGGTCCAGACAGTGCGGCGCAGCCGTGGTGGGTCAGTGCTGGAAAATGGAAAACAGCTATCGTCCTGAGCCCCGCAGCACTTCCTGAACAGTCTTGACCAGGATCTTGGTATCGAGAGCCAGGTTCCAGTTGTTGATGTATTCGAGGTCAAGCAGGACATTTCGCGCGAAAGAAGGATCACGCCGCGCGCTTACCTGCCACAAGCCTGTGATGCCCGGCAGCACATCCAGCCTGCGCAGATCTTCCAGCCGGTACTGATTGTAATCATCGATTGGATGAGGACGCGGTCCTACCATGCTCATATCGCCCTTAAGCACGTTAATGAGCTGTGGAAACTCGTCGATACTGAATTTTCGCAGGATATGCCCAAGAGGCGTGATGCGGGGATCGTTTTCAATCTTGAAGGTCGCGCCGTTGCGTTCGTTAAGGTGACGCAGATCTTCTTTTCGTGCGTCGGCATCAACCACCATGGTACGGAACTTGTAGCAGCGGAATTTCCTCCCTTTGCGTCCAACACGCCACGCCGTGTAAAAGACCGGTCCGGGAGAGCTAAGCTTGATCAAAACAGCCGTTACGGCCATCACCGGCGCTGAGACCACCACCAGCACACCTGCAACCAGCAGGTCTATGAATCTCTTAAAGAAAAGACCAATGGCTGGAATGGGCTGATGATTCAGTTCAAGAACAGGAATGTCGCCAATCCTGGTGAACCCGGCGCCGAGGGCGAGTCCGCCATAAAGATCCGGCACAACTTTCACGCTGATCCGCTGCTCACGCGCCTGCAAAGCAATATCAATGATCAGGTCGCGGCTGGCATCAGGAGTGAAATAGATTTCGTCAATGAACTGTTCCTGAACAACACGCGGCAGGTCTGCGGAAATTCCAAGCCACAAGGGAGAATCGCACGGGTCATCATCGACAAACCCGCATACTTTTTTGCCCAATTGACGGTGGGTCTGCAAGTAATGATGAAAGGCGCGGCCGATCTTGCCGCTGCCCACAATAAGGACGTGCCGGGTCCCAATCCCCCGGTCAATGCGCTTGAGGTTGTGGCTGTGAATCAGATAACGAAGCGTTACCAGTTCAAACATGCCGAATACGGCAGTGCTGGCAAAGAGCAGACGCGGCATGGCCTTGTCACCAGCGACAAAGACAACCATTACCGCCACCAGTGTGGCGAGAGAGAAACTCTTGATCAGCTTGGCGAAATGCCCCGCGTGGGGGGAATCCTGAGAGTAGAGGTCGTGCGCGGCGTTACAGATGATGGTCAAACCGGCATAGACGGCCAGAAATACCAGTAAACGAGCATGTGGCAGCGGGCCGATACTGGAGGAATCAACTCCGACAAAGCTGCAGAGAGCGTCACGGAACCTGTAAGCAAGGAGCCCTGTTCCCACCACCGCCAGCCCATCCAGGGTGGCGAAAAGTATCCCGGGGTTGGCTCCAGGCCTGCTCGTTTTAGTTTGTGTGGAGCTATCAACGAAATAGCCTAGGTCTGCAAATTGCTCATGACCTCTTGCTAGTTCCGGTGTTGACACTAAGCCCTCCTTGTCCGGGAAGCACGTTCTCCCGAAATTTACGCCTTGCGCGTAAGGCGCACTCGCCGTTTGCAATGATCGGCTTTACTGCCATACGGCGATGTCATGCCCTAATAACACGCCGGTACGGCAAAAGTTTGAGCAAATCCAGCACAGGACCTGAGTTTGCCCGTCCTGCGAAAACTCACTCACCCGCAGATCGAAAGCATCCCCGAGCAAGAACACAAGGGAACCAAGCCGTCTACTCTGGACGACTCTTGATAAAGAATACATGAGGCGCAGATGGTTTGCGACTGAAAGTAATTCACAGGGGTTTCATCTGAGATTACCTTCGTCCAGAACCCCTCGCAAATTACCTTGGTCGCGCAACTGCTGCTCCTCAGAGAAACTATGTATTCACACAACGTGTTGTTGTCAATTCTTCGCAATGAAACTGTGCTGTCCGCCGCGCGTGTTCGCGGAGAGATTCAAACAACTCAAATGGCGCCTGCTGCGTGCAATCACATTTGAGCTCTGCTTCAGAATGCACCGCGCACCAGAATGCATCCTGTACAGAGTGGATTGCGGCAGAGAACGCCTGCTTCACACCAGTGAATGGATTCGGCAAACCATGTTTCTTGATGCCCAAGACCTTAGAGAATTTGATAGCCGCTCTGGTTCTGAGTTGCCTGATGGAGATTCAGGACGCGCACGTTCAATGAAATGTGCACGCGCTTGCAGTGCAACTTTGCAACCCGACAGGCGTTCCAGCATAGGGACGCATATCATCTGCCAATTCCAGTAGGATAAAATGCGTGAGAAGATACGCATTGAAGGTGTGTCCGTTGGCCTAAGGGCATTTCCCTAATCAGGGGCATGCTTCAATTTTGGCCGAGGCAATGCCCGGCAACCCGCATGAAAAAAGTTTACGCAGAATTCCGAGTTCATGTGGCGCGCCGGTAAACGAAACCATGGCTCTAACGACCACGAACAAGTTGATTGAAAAACCGCCTGATGCGCCTGTGGGTGGTGAACGATGGCACTTGAGCGCCTGGCTCGATGCGTTTGAATATCTCTGGTTCAGGCGTTTCAAGGTTGTGCTCTGGGCCCTGCTGGGACTCGCCTTCTCCGTGGTTCTGGCGTTCAGGATTTGCAAATATCCCGCGACAGCGCAGCTCATGCCCCCGGATAGTTCTTCCGGGGGTGGTCTGGCTGGGTTGGCATTACCCGGCCTGCTCAAATCGCCGGGGCTGGCGGGACTGGCAGGCATGGCCGGTGATCTGCTGGGCGGAAAAAGCACAGGTGCGTTGTTTACCAAAGTGCTGCAAAGCCGCACGGTGGAAGATGAGATGGTAAAGCGTTTTGACCTGCGCAAGCACTATCGCAAGACATATTGGGAAGACGCGCGCAGCAAGCTTGAGTCAAACACCTCAATTGTGGAAGACAAAAAGAGCGGGGTCCTCGCCATTACAGTAAAGGACCGTGATCCACAATTTGCAGCCACGCTGGCCTCAGCTTATGTGGATGCGCTTGACCATGTGATGTCTCAGGTCTCAACATCAGCAGCGCGGCGTGAACGAATCTTTATAGAGCAACGGCTGGCGGAGGAAAAAACTTCGCTGGATGATGCAGAGCAGAAGTTCAGCAAGTTTTCCAGCAGCACCATGGCGCTCGACGTTCCTGAGCAGACGCGCGTGATGGTGGAATCTTCTGCGCGCCTGCAAGGCGAATTGATTGCCGCAAGATCGGAACTGGAAGGGCTGCAACAGGTCTACACGCCTGAAAATACTCGAGTGAAGACCGTGCAGGCCCGCGTCAACGAACTGGAGCGGGAACTGGCAAAGCTCAACACTGGCGGCGGGCAAAGTACAAAATCTGCAACCAATCCTTATCCTTCCATCAAGAATCTCCCATTGATCGGCGTGCAGTGGACAGATCTCTATCGCAGCACCAAGATCCATGAAACGGTTTACGAATTGCTTCGGCAACAATATGAGGTCGCCCGTATTCAGGAAGCCAGAGAAATACCTACGGTGAAGATACTGGACGAGCCAACGGTACCAGAGAAGCGCCATCCGGCTATTCCAGTGGTGGTGCTGACAGGTACGCTGATCAGTATGCTGCTGGCCTGTATTGGCTTGCTCTTGCAACGGCGCTGGCGTTCCTGGGACCCGGATGATCCACGGCGGCTGCTGCTGGCCAGGATGTCACCCCGACGCGTAAAAGACGCGTAAAACATGAAGGCTGAGCAATGATCACTTCGCGCGCGGCTGTACTCACATCCAGACAAACTACATGACCGGGACGAATCAGCAGTCAGTCAAAGGCCGCAAGCTGCGCATCGCTATCTTTGGCGGGCGAGGGATTCCATCCACCTACAGCGGCACAGAAACTTTCTTTATTGAGCTTGCACCGCGTCTGGTTGAACGCGGACACGAAGTGATTGTCTATTGTCGAAAGGCGCTTTTCCGGGAGCGCCCTCCTGTCTACAAGGGAGTGCGGCTGATCTACCTGCCGAGCATCGAGACCAAGAATTTTGGAACCTTCACGCACACTTTGGCCTGCATGATTGACGTGCTCTTCCGCAAGGTGGACGCAATGCTGGTTACCAACGTGGCGAATTCCCTGCACTGCATCATTCCGCGCGTATTCCGCCAGAACTGCGCCATCAATGTTGATGGAATTGAGTGGAAACGGGGCAAGTGGGGCCGCCTGGGCAAGTGGTATTTCCATTTCAACGCCAGGATGTGCGGCCGCATCCTCCCGCGCGGGATCATCACGGATGCTTATGCCATGAGACAACTCTACCTGGATGAATTTCATACGCCTTCGGCATGCATTACTTACGGCGGCAACATCGAGTGTTCTACTAATCCTGAAGTTGTCCGGCAGTATGGCGTGGAACCGGGAGAGTATTACCTGATCGCCAGCCGTCTGGTACCGGAAAATAACGCTGCCATGATTGTTGAAGGCTTTCAGAAGTCACAGAGCAGGAAAATCCTGGCCATTGCCGGCGATGCGAACTATCGCAGCGACTTCATTGACGAGTTACGCGCACGCGCCGGAGACCGGGTGCGATTCCTGGGTCACGTGAACAGCATTGAGCACATAAAAGAGCTGCACTGCAACTGCTACGCCTATATCCATGGCCACATGATGGGCGGGACGAATCCTGCACTATTGAAGGCGCTGGGATTCGGCAATTGCATTCTGGCCCACAAGAACCCGTTCAATGCCGAAGTTCTGGGCGATTATGGCTTGCTGTTCGCAGACCCGGCCGAGCTGGCGGAAAAAATCAGATTAATTGAAGAGCAACCAGCGCTGGCAGAAGATTTTCGCAAGCGCGCTCCGGACCGGATTCGCAAAGTTTACAACTGGGAGCGCATCACTGATCAGTATGAAGAGCTGTTCTACCAACTTGCAGCGGGAGAGGATCCGACCAAGGTGCATTCCAGTATAAGAGAAACAGTTCGCCCGTATTCATTGTCTCGATAACTATAAGCTCTTACATTATAGGTTTCTCATCTACTTACTTCTTTAACCTCAGATGCCAACCATCAGTACTATATCTAATCATTACCCCAGATATATCCTTTAGTGTATAGATTAGCCTGTTGTTTCGATTGTTTTGTTGACATCTCCACACTGCACCTGTAAATTCGCTTCCTCAGCGATTTGTATTTAGCACGTTTCAGTTGGAACCCCTGCCCGGGTGTATTGAGAGGTCAATCTGTAGATAGTGGAGACCTCATGAAAACACCTCAAGCGGTTCGAGTGGCGGTAGTGTGCTTAGTGGCCCTACTTGCCATGAGCAGCAAAGGCTATGGTTGTACGGCAGCAATTACCGTAAGTCCTGCCGGGCCATTCAACTTTGGCACGGGTGGCGGTTCAGGACAATTAATCATCAATACCGGCGGCCTCAGCATCGGCTCGGGCGTAAGTTGTCATTGGCAATTGACGAGTTCGCCCTTCATTAGTGCCTCACCTACGTCGGGCGGCGGCGGTTCTGTGTTTCAATTTACCGCCAACTTCACCGCGTCAGCCAATCCGGACCTTGGCACACGGACAGGCTTCATTACTGTCACGCAAACTGAGGATGGCACTTCGAAGACCATCACCGTAACCGAAACTGCAGCCAGCGGGGACTTTTCAGTTGCAGCTAGTCCTACCTCAATGACGGCCAACGAACCTTCAACCTCAAACTTCTCTGTTACTATCGGCCGATCCGGTGGCTTCGCAGGTGGCGTCAGTCTAAGCGCCTCGGGACTTCCAGCCAATACCAGCGCCACATTTTCACCCAATCCGGCTTTTGGAACCTCTTCCACAATGACCGTAACGGTGCAGTCGAACGCTACACCTGGAACTTATAATTTGATAGTCCAAGGCGTGAATGGTAGTGTGTCACACAGCGCAACACCCATCAGCTTCACTATTAATCCAACTCACGTCGTCAATACAGAACACGTGTTCTATATAGGCCCCGAGTTGCACGTGCACGAGTTAGTTTGGGGCGGAGGTCAATGGTTTCACAATGACCTCAACGCAGAATGGGGAGGTGCAAGTGCCGCATCGGGTAGCAAGCTGGCGGGGTTTGTCTTCACTCCTTCGGGCGGCTCAGTTGGAATGGACGTTTTTTATCTGGGAACAGACCAGCATGTGCACCTACTGCAATGGTCAAACAACGCATGGTTCGCCACAGATGTGAACGCTGCAGCAGGTGGCGCCCCCCTCACAGCTGCCGGAAGCGCTCTTACGGGCTTTGTCTTCACGCCTACTGGTGGCACTGCTCAGATGCACGTCTTTTATTTCGGAGCTGATCAGCACGTTCACGAACTTCTCTTTACCAACTCGTGGTTCCACAATGATCTGACCACGGAATGGGGTGGTGCACTTCCAGCCACCGGCAGTTCTCTCACGGGGTACACCTTCCTTCCAGGGCCTGGGAACACTAACCAGATGCATATATTCTATTTCAGCGCGAACCAGCACATGAATGAAATGCTTTGGTTCAACAATCAATGGTTCACCAACGATCTCACGGCCGAATGGGGTGGAGCACTTCCCGTTACCGGAAGCGCGTTACACGGATTCACGTTTATCCCTTCGGGCTCCGCTAACCAAATGCATAACTTCTATTTTGGTTCAGATCAGCACGTACATGAGTTGCTCCAGAACCAGGGTTGGTTTCCAGAAGACATCACCGGTTCCTGGGGTGGCAATCTCGCTGGTTCGGGAAGCGGTTTAACCGGATACACCTTTGCTCCTCCGGGAAACAACCTTCAAATGCACGTCTTTTATCTCGGAACGGACAGCCACATCAATGAGCTTCTTTGGGTGAATAACGCCTGGTTTCCAGGCGACTTAACTCTGTCGTGGGGTGGGCCGAGTGCTGCTCCAGGAAGTGCTTTGACGGGCTTCGTGTTCACGCCACCAGGGAGTATTGCGGGAATGCACGTTTATTCCGTTGCCCCTGACCAGCATGTGCACGAATTGGCGTGGGCACCGGGATCATGGACTCCGTATGACATTTCGGCACTGGCTGGAGCGCCCAATGTAAATCCTGGTACATCCCTGCTCGGTTTCACATTCTGATCACAAAAACACTGCTCAACGGGAACTGGGATTCCAGTTCCCTTTTTTGTCCGATGGCACTCTTTGCTCAACCAGAGCATTGGAGGCTGGAAAGCCAACGAACTCGCGTAAGACAGACGAGGACAAGATCAGCAAGGCGAGATACCACCAGCACCCTTTGTGGGCAAATTGCTTTGGTAGAATCATAACTGGCTGTTGCTACACACCGAATGGTCAACCTTCAAAAGACGCGGAGTGGCCTTCATAGTTTGTTGGCAGGAGCTTCCGACGTCCTATGATTGTGCCTGAATCTCAACTCTGGAAAGCCCTTGAGTTGTATGGAACTCGGATTCACCATCGAGGTAAATGGCGCGTTCACAAGTGGCTTCTTCGTAAACTTGAACCTGCGTGCGATCGTGATTTTGAAGTCGAGCGAATGGGCCAGCGCTGGCTGCTTAATCCGTCAGATTTTGTTCAGTCCTCGTTCTACTGGACAGGCGAATTTGAACCTTGGGACTGGTTTCATCTTTCGCGCCTGATAACCCCTGAATCGATTGTGTTGGACGTGGGGGCCAATTTCGGTTTTTACACGATCCTGATTGCGCGGCAACTCACGAAGGGAGGACAGGTTCTGGCATTTGAGCCGTGTGCGCAGACGCTAGCACGACTGCGAACCAACATACGACTGAACAGTCTCGAGGCTGCCACGACAGTCCTTCCGGTCGCTTTGTCGAACCGGCGGGGCTATGGCTATCTGGAGAGCGCCAGCGGGAACTCGGGTGCCGCAGCTCTAGCCGCCACGGGGGAACGAATCGCTCTGAACACTCTGGATAACGTGTGTGCTGAACATTCGCTGAAGCGCGTGGACATCATCAAGATCGATGTCGAAGGTCATGAGATGGCCGTTCTGGAAGGAGCAGCCAAAACGATTGCGTCGTGCAGGCCCTTGATGCTGGTCGAGGGCAACGAAGTCGCTTTACAGCGGTCGGGCGCTTCGGCTGTGGGGCTTGCCGCGAAGCTCCGTTCCTGGGGTTATCGGCTCCTGGTTCCAAACCGCAGGCGATTGGTTCCTCTCACAGGCTTCCCGCCGCCACCGGAGATCGTGAACATTTTCGCTTTGCCCTCCTAGATCTTTCATTGTCGTGGTGTACAAGAATTGGACCAGCGTGGGAGTATCATCCGCGCACATTCGCCCTGGCTGTTTCGAGCAGGCCGCGCACCATTGCCACCGCCTGGCTGGCTTCCCGAAGTTTGAGCAACAGGGACATCAGGGCATATGTGGCCGTTCCGAGTGCCAACTGTACAAAAACAAGTGCAAGACGAGACAGGGTGGAACCGGAAGCGAGCTGTGGAAGCACAAAGTGTGAACTCGCCCAAAGCACTACTCCCATCACTGCCGATGCGCATGCGGCGCGGACCAGAAATGAAAGAGCGTCAATTCCGGGCGCCCGCAATCCAAGCCGCCGGTGCAACACCACAAAAAGGATCACGCTAACGAGAATAAACTCTGTGGCGCGGGCAAAAACCAGGCCTCGCAAGCCGAAATGCCGTGAGAGGAATATGGCTGAGAGGGTGTAATACGCGAGAGCAAACAATTCCACCCATAAAGGAATCATTGTGTCCTGGAGCGCATACAAGCAGCGAAGGACAATAATTGCCATTGCATAGGGCAGTATTCCAAGTGCGTAAATCGAAAGCACTTTTGCTGTCACGATGGAGTCGCCAAAACTAAATCTTCCATGCTCGTAAAGCAAACGTGTTACAGGAAGAGCGTTGAGAATCACCCACACAGTTGCCGGCAGAAAGAGAAAGATTACAAGGCGCAACACTCTTGAGGCCTCAATCCGCAACTCTCCAAACCCTTCACGCAAGGCCTCGCGCGCAAAATGAGGATAGGCTACCGTTGCGAGAGGGGCTGCAAGAAAGTTCGCCGGCACAAGGAACAGGCGCAGTGCATAACTGAGAGTAGCCACCGCGCCAGCAGAAATCTGTGATGCCAGATTGCGCTCAATGAACATGGCGCCATTTGATACCAGCAAATAAAGAATAAGAGGAATGCCCAGACGGAGCAGCTTGGATATGGCCGGATGGCGAAAATTCAGAGTCGGACGATAATGAAGTCCAAGTTTTGCCACAGAGGGCACCAGAACAAGTGCCTGCAGAAAGAAGCCTGCGGCGACGGAAAGCCCGACGACGTAGATGGCGTTTTTCTCCGGAGCAAAAAGTATTGCAAGAATAATGATGGTACTTGATACAGCCGGGGCAAAGGCGGCCATAGCGAACTTATGAAACGTATTCAGAGCCGCTGTCAACACTCCCGAAAGCCCAAGGAATACAAGACCGGGAAGAATCATGTAAAGAAGATCAGCTGTGAGCTTCAGTGTGGCAGGGCTGAACCCGGCAAAAAGCAGCGGCAGCCACAACCGCATTGTGAGCAGCGCGACGCCAACCACGGCAATCAACAACGCGACAATGAAGCTGGTGACAACGCTAAACGCATCTGTTTGCTGCGGCCGCTGCCCTTCTTTGTTGTCGTGCAGGAGAATTGGCACGAGAACGGGTGAAAGAGTACCGGTGACAAGAACCGCGTAGAGGATATTGGGAATTAGTATTGCCCCGAAATACGCATCACTGGTGGATGAGACTCCGAAACGAACAGCAAAGACGGCTTCGCGAATGTAACCGACAACGGCAACGAGTACGGTGAGAATGCCAACAATTCCCACCAAATGTCCGCGCCCCCCTCCTGAGCGCATCGTGTTCAAAGCAGTAAAAGTGGTATCACTTCTGGTTTCCTCACTTGAGCTCGGAGTTTGATTCGGGAGTTCGATACGCAAGACAGGCTCAGCATTTCTTGGGGTTGATCGTCCTCAATGCTTTCACGCGATTATAAAGAGAGCCTCATAACAGCGCAAATGAGCAACTGAACAGGCTTTCCAGACAACAAGACTCATTGAGCGGTGGCCATGGGAGCAAAAAGGAAATTGGTGACAATCGTCTCCGGTGAAACCCGGCCTTCCAGCATTTGATTCATGAGTTCAGTTCTAAGCGCTGTGGGCGCATAGCCCGCGGCTTGAAGCGGCTGCAGGAACTCCTCCAGGGTCTTTCCGCGCTCAGCCAGACGAACACCGTTGTATTCAATCATGATGAAACGGAATTTCTGCTGCTCAAGCGCGGCTTTTCCACCGGCCAGGACTTCCGGCTCATTTGCTTCAACATCAATTTTCAAGAAATCAACTTTGTCCAGGTTTTCGCAGGCGACGATCGCATCCAGGGTAGTCGCGTTCACGGCTGAGGTCCGCACTGCGATATCACTAAATTCAATCAGACTTCCCCATCCTGAATGGCCGGGATCGCTTCCATGAAAGGTAACCGACCCATTTACATTGCTGACTGCAACGCGGTGGCAGTGGAGCACTTTTTCAAATCTGTTCAAGCTACGATTGGACCAGAGCCGGGAGAAAATTGTGGGGTCAGGTTCGTAGGCGTGCACCACCCCGGCCGGGCCAACTTTTCTGGCAAACTGCAGGGCAAAGGCCCCATTATTCGCGCCAATGTCGATGCAGGCGCCACCCACTGGAATCAGGTCCAGTGCGATTTTGAGGTCTTCGCGTTCATAGATATTGAAATAGAGCTCGCGCTGGATATCATCGCGCAGATCAAGCTGAAACTGGATCCCGTCGCAAGAGGCCACGATTTCACGGGCCATGGCGCCGGAGCGAATTCTTTGAACAATGCGCCCTTTACCCTTAAAATCAACTTTCCGGACCAGGTCGGCAGCCAGTGGTGATTTTTCACAGGTGCGCGCCGCAAGCGCACAAATAGGATTGAGGATGTCTTTGAAAGACATCCCGCCGTTATGCTTGCTGCTGGCCCGTACGCGGCTCATGAGGCGAACTCCATTTTACCTTTTCTGCCCGACGGAACGAGAATCACAGATAAGTCTACGGTACGATGAGCCAACCTGCCCTAAAAGTTGCGTTCGACAACTCTCTCGCCGCCACCAACCAGACGGGGACGGGTGTTTACGCTTCGCAATTGATTCGCGAGCTGTCGGTGAGGCAGGATATACAGCTTAGCGTGCTTTCAGGATGGGGATCACGACCCGGCGGCGGCATGTTTGTGCGAAAGCTGCGCAGCATGGGGCGCTTTGCCTGGAACCATGTGTGTTTGCCTCTGGCCGTACGGCGGCAACACTTTGACCTGCTTCACGCACCGGCCTTCACCGTTCCTTTTGGATGCCCCTGCCCCACGGTAGTTACCATCCACGATCTTTCATTTCTGATGCATCCGCATCATTTCAGCCCCGGCTGGCGGACATATGCAGCATCAATGCTGCCCGGAGTGCTGCGTTCCGCCGGCGGGATTATCTGCGTGTCTGAGAGCACAAAACACGATCTGCTGCGCTTTTACCCGATGGCAGACGGAAAAGTGCACGTGGTCCACAACGGCCTGGACCACGCCCGCTTCAACACCAATGCAAAACTGGATTGTGACTGGGCACGCTCAGCAGGAATTCGTAAGCCATACCTACTGCATGTGGGTAGCCTTATGGAGAGAAAGAATATTCCGGTGTTGTTGCGCGCGGTGGCTCAACTGAGAGACACAGGAAAGTTTAATGATCTCCAGCTTATACTCGCGGGCAAGGAAGCTCCAGGTCTGGCTGGCGCCGAAACCATCGACAGGACGATTGAACAATGCAGGCTTCAGGATGTGGTGCTCAAGATAGGTCACGTTCCCGACGAGCAGCTTGCAGGGCTCTACGCGGGAGCATCACTGCTGGTGATGCCATCCATGTATGAGGGCTTTGGGTTTCCTGTGCTTGAGGCCATGGCGACAGGAACACCCGTGATCACCACTAACGTGTCCAGCCTGCCTGAAGTGGCCGGCAATGCTGCTTTACTTGTTGCTCCCGGGGACGAGCAGGCGTTGGGGGAATCCATTCACGCGGTACTTGTAGACGGCGCCCTGCGCGACGATTTGCGCAGAAAAGGGCTGGCACAGGCACAACAATTCAGCTGGGGGCGAGCCGCCGAGGAAACTGTTGGCGTCTACCACTCTGTGGCAACACGTTAACCGTTCTTCTTCACCTGACAGTGGATTTTACTGTTGAGGACTCGCCAGTTCCCCGGATATCCAGTCTTTCGGGAGCGTGTTCCCCAGCTACCTGCTCAAAAACATCCGCCATCTTTTCCGCAAATCGACGCCAGTTATATTCCGTGCGTATCAGCTGGAGTCCGGCCGCAGCAATTTTTTCGCGTTCCTGCGGGTCGGCCAGCAGCGTCTCTATTTTAAGCGCCAGTGCCGCAGGATCGCGGGCGGGAAAGAGCAGTGCATCCTTTCCGTCTGTGAGTATTTCATGAATGGCAGCGCCTTGTGACACCAGCACCGGGCGGCCACAAGCCATTGCCTCCAGCACGGCCAATCCCCAAGTCTGGTTCTCATTAGGAAAGAGAAATGCATCACAGGCGGAATAGAAGTCGCTGATTTCTTCATCAGCAACTTTGCCGGCAAAAGTCACTTCGCCGGCGAGTTGCCGTTGAGCTACCAGTGACTGCAACTGAGCAAAGTATTCAGG
>DASUBD010000267.1:0-7969 GCA_035763445.1 Candidatus Angelobacter sp. | reverse complement strand
ACATCATCACTGATAACGTGTGTAAATGCGAAGGTCTGGTTTTGCCCGCCTCTGACCTGTGCTACTTCTTCTTTGCTAAGGTTGCGGGCGCCCTCCCGAATCAGAACTCTTGGATGCTCGGATTGTCTGGAATCTGACATCTACGTTCTCCTTTCTATTCAGGGCGGCAGGCTAGCGCGACAAACCTCAAAAAATCAAACTTAAACCGGCATTTTGCGCAGAAAAAATTTCGTGAGTCCCACTCTGGGAAATGGGAGGGCCCCCTGTCCCGGCGCATTCGATTAAAAGCTTTCATTACCAAAGTTCATCGCCACACGATAGATTCAGCGGCAAATGATTTTAGGCTGAGTTAACATCCATCCGTCCTGATTCAGCAGTCGGTACATTTAAATCCAAATTGAAGGACCCCAGATGAAATCATTTTTCGTCTTCGTAGTTGTGTGTTTCACCTTGAGCCTGGTTCATGCGGCCACAATTCCTGTTGCGCCCACAGGATCGTGCGCCGGAGATTTGAATGCAATCGAAACGGCTGTCAACAGCGCCCAGCCTCGCGACGTGGTTGAATTGGCCGCCGGCAACTATGATTTCTCCTGCGTCACCTCGGACGCTCCGGGAGTTTTCATCGGCAATCCGGATATCACAGTGCAGGGAACAGCGGGACAGACCGTGATCAGCGGTCCAGCGTTTGCAACGCAGACCTTCAGCACGGGAATCTTTGTAGCAGCTGACGCAGTCACCCTGGATTCGCTTACGGTCACCGGGTTCGCGGTGGGCATACAGGCGGGCGGCGGATCGTTTACTGCCAACCACTTTGCCATCACGAATTCTATTTTCCAGAACAACATTCAAGCTGTTTTCGTCGCCCCGAACACATTCGCTCCCCGGATGGTGGGGAACCAGTTCTTTGTACCCACGCCTCCAGATAGTGACATTTTTGCCCCTTTTGGGGAAACGTTTGGTGTGATCGTAAGCCGTAACTGCAGCGGTTTCTTGTTTGCCAAAAACACAATTAGCGGCCCCGGTGTTGTGGTGTCATTCAAGAATACCGATCAGCTCATCGAAGATCCGCACGGCACCAACGAGGGACTTCACACCATCGGACTGTTTCAAGTTGATTTCCGTGGGGATGCATCCGAACTGGGACGCGTTTCTGACAACGTGTTTACAAATCTTGATTCGGCCATGCAGGCATCGTCTAATCTTGGGGTGGTGACACACAACACGGTTACTCACAATGCCATCGGCATTGACATCTCGAATGATTTTGATGATGGCGTCCACCGGGTTTCAGGCAACGTAATCACGGAAAACGTGGCTACGGACAATCAGGTTGGGATCTGGATGGCATCAGCCACAGCGAACACGATTACTCTCAATGATCTTCGCAATAACAGCCTGGCAGGGCTGCTGTTCCTTGCCAATCCCGGAGGAGCTCCCAGCACCGGCAACCTCTTCCACCAGAACCAGGGAGCAAAGATCGCAGGAGCGCAGGGAAACTCGAGCTTTTAGAGCTTTGCAAAAACTCGAACGGGCCTGTCCTGCGAGACAGGCCCGTTCTTATTCGCAAAACACTCGCACTTTCGACTTCGAGTCATCCACGTCAACGGTGAGATCGCTGAGCTGGTCCACCAGTTCCTCCAGGTTTTCCGGTTTGATCTGGCCAAGATCAATAGTGAACCCGTGGCGGTGCAGCGCCGAATCTACGTGCTGTTGCGCGTCTGCGGGTATCAGGCTGGCAAGGCGAACCCCGGCGCGAAGCAACTGCATGGGAACGCGCACGTTAACCTGGGTGGGCTCGCCATTCCGGCGGGTATCCTCCACCACAACGCGCAGATATTTCGGTCTGGGCTTGGAGGAAGGCTCCGCGTTTAAAGACGCACCCGACGGTACTCCTTTGTCATCTTCAATGGCAGAAATCAGGCGCTCAGCTTCATCGGACGTTATCTTTCCGCTGGCCAGCATTTCCAGAATCTCTCGACGATTCTCATTCATACATTCTTCTCCAGATTAAAAAATGTGCACCAAAACATGATGTTCGGCATTCGCAAGTTCGATATGAGTTCCGCGCAGTCCTGCGAACACCTGCCAACTTCCTGAAATCGAGCGCCATGGGTCCATATGGATAAGGAGGCAGGCCAGGACGGCAAATGGAAGCAGGAGCAGCACCAGCGGCAGCAACATCAACCAGACAAGGAACAGGGGCAGCCATAGCCGGATATTCTGCCGGCGTCTATTGCGAACACGAACCACAGCAAACAACGGGATCATTTCATCGCCTCCAGTTCACGTATCGCGTCCTGCGCCGTCATCTCGCCACGTTTCAGCCGTTCCAGCACTTCCCGGCGTGAAGGCGCGGGGTTCGTCTCTACAAATTCCAGGCTGTTGGCAATTCGCGTGAGTCGCGATTTGATCGTCGGATAGCTGACCCCGAAGATCTGCTCCATTTCTTTAATGGACCCGTGGCAGCGAACGAAGGCCGTCACAAAGATCTGGTCTTCCATCGTCAATCGCGCCAACTGGGGAAGCTCAAAGCTGCCTTCAACAGCTATATCCTTGTTCGCAAGCCGTACACGTTCCACCACAATGGGTGCGCCTTGCGTGAGCTGGGTCAGCTCCTGCCATTCTCTCGAGAGTCTTTCCTGTGGGCTCTTCATTGATTTATGTAATATGTATCTCAATATTATTAATATCTGTCAACATAAAAATTAATTTTATTGATTTTGATAGTGAAGTTGATGAATTCAGAGGGGAAAGAACGTTTCTTCACAAAAGCGAAGCGTGGCAGAGCCTGTTGAGGATGGAGGAATCGGCTAGAGCGCTTTCGGGACTACGACGATGTCCGTGGGCGCGGATGCGCCTTCCATTACAGGGAATCCGGGGAGAGGTGAGAGCGTTCCGCTGGCTGAATTTACTGAAAATCCAGCAATCGTGTTGTCCACTTTGTTGATGACGTAGAGAAACTGACCGTTTGGATCAAGAGCCAGTCCGAATGGGTGGGCTCCTGTGGGTGTTTCGGTGACTGCCGTGAGATTCCCGTTATTGATGTTGAACGCGGAGACCGTCCCATTCTGCACGTTCGTCCAGTAGATGAACCGGTCCGCGGGATCCACTGCCAGCCGCAAAGGATTGTGATGGCATGACGTTCCGCAACTGCTTGCCGGAGTGGGCAGCGGGGAGACCGGAGTCAAAGCGCCGCTTACCGAATTGACGGTGAATGAAACCACGCTCTCAGCCATGTGATCAGCCGCGAAGACAAACTTGCCGCTGGGATCAGCCAGCAGGCCCACCACAGAAGCAAAGCCGTTCAAAGAATTCGCATCAGCAAAAGGCGAACTGGAAACGGGCGTGAGCGCTCCGCTCCCGCTGATTGAGAAAGCTGAAAGGGTATTGAGGTCTGAGACCGTGGAATCAGGAAAATTGCTGGCGTACAGCACCGTGCCTGCAGGATTCACTGCCAGCCCATAAGGGCTGGCGGCCGGAAAAGGCGAACCAGCCACCGGCGTAAGCGATGTGCCAGAGCCAATGCTGAATGCAGAAATGCTTCCTGCCGCCTGGTTCGCAACAAAAACAAATCTTCCCGCAGGATCCACCGCCACCGCTGTTGGACGTGTTCCTGTCGCAAAGGGAGAACCCGAAATCGCCGTCAGCATGCCTGTGCTTGTGTTTACCGAAAAAACAGAAAGAGTGTTTGCGCCCTGGTTGCTGACGAACAGCAGCTTGTGCGCTGAATCAAATGCCATGAATTCGGCGCCGCTGCCCGCATTGAAAGGGGAGCCTGGCACCACGGATAATCCTCCACTGTTGCTGACGGCGAAAGCGGAGACTGTCCCTGAACCTGAGTTGCTGACAAAGGCAAACGCTGTGGTTTGTCCTGCTGCGCCGGGAGGATTCCCTATCATGCCGTTGCAACCGCCAAGCATGATCAACCCGGAGATCATCAATGACGAAAGAAGGAGAAGCAGACCCAGAAAAGGCCGAGCGAAGGACGTACGTGCCGGTGAGGTCATGGGCGAATCTCCACAACTTGGCTGAAACGCCACAAAGATTATAAGCCTCCGCAAAGTCGCCTTGCCCTTGCCAAACTAATTCTATTGCGAACTCAGGGATCAGGCAGTTTCATTTCTCTCCTTGTTCGCGTAGACTTCGAGTACTGTTCATCGATAGAGGCGCTCATCCCATGGCCCGGTGCAAGTCCTGCGGTACAGAAGTTTTATCGACTGCGCGATTCTGTTCTTCCTGTGGCGCTACTCTGCCATCGTCAGATGTCGCCACCCTGGTTTCTGACGAAACGGCGCTCAGTCTGGAAGACCGGCCAGCGGTCAAGACGCCATCAGCGGCCACAGCAGCCAGATCAGTTCGGAGCGGCATCAAGTCCAGCCACTCCGCCACTTCCAGCGCATTGCTCAACGCCGGCAGATTCTTGCCTGGATCGCTTCTGGCAGAACGCTATCGCATTGTGGCGCTTCTGGGACGAGGCGGCATGGGAGAAGTGTATCGCGCTGATGACCTCACGCTGGGCCAGCCGGTGGCCCTGAAGTTTCTTCCGGAAGAAGCCGCCAAAGATCCGGCACTGCTGGAGCGCTTTCGCGGTGAGGTACGAATCTCACGCAAGGTGTCCCATCCCAACGTGTGCCGCGTTTACGACGTGGGCGAAGTGGATGGCCAGACCTTCTTCACCATGGAATATGTTGATGGCGAGGATCTGGCCTCGCTGCTGCGGCGCATTGGCCGCCTGCCCAACGATAAAGCCATCGACATTGCACGCCAGTTGTGTGCGGGACTTGCCGCGGCACACGCAAAAGGCGTGCTGCATCGTGACCTGAAGCCCGCGAACATCATGCTGGACGGACGCGGCCAGGCCGTAATCACTGACTTTGGACTCGCTGCGCTCACGGACCAGGCGCAGGGCGCGGAGGTACGGAGCGGCACACCGGCGTACATGGCGCCGGAGCAACTCGCGGGCAAAGAGGTTACTGAGCGCAGTGATATCTACTCGCTTGGGCTGGTGCTGTATGAAGTTTTCACCGGCAAGCGGGCCTTCAGCGCGGACAGTCTGGGTGAGTTGTTGCGGTCACGCAGCGCGGGCACGGTCAGCCGGCCATCGTCATTCATTAAAGATATGGATCCGCTGGTGGAGCGGGTGATCATGCACTGCGTTGAAGCCGATCCTGCCCTTCGGCCTGCCAGTGCATTGGCGGTGGCTGCGGCGCTTCCGGGAGGCGATCCGCTGGCAGCGGCGCTCGCCGCCGGTGAGACGCCTTCTCCCCAGATGGTTGCTGCCGCAGGGCAGATTGAAGGCATGAAGCCTAGGACCGCGCTGGTCTGCCTGGCTGCATGTGTGGTTGGAATCCTGGCAATAATCGTCCTGGTTTCGCAGTACAACATCTTTTCCAGCATGTCCCTGGACCTGCCTCCTGACGTGCTTACCCAAAAAGCCAGGGACATTGTGGCCGACCTCGGCTACAACCCAAAGGCCGTGGATAGCGTAGTCAACATCGGAGGTGACGACGATGCGCGCCGCTGGCTCGAGCACAATGAGCAAAACCCTGATTGGAACAAAGTCATTGCTCAATCGCCTTCTATTCTGCGATTTATGTACCGCCAGAGCCCGCGATACATGGTCCCGCTGGATCTGTGGGGAACTTTAACTCCAGGGATTGTAACCGCAACTGATCCCCCGCCCACTCTCTCCGGCATGATCAATATGCTGCTGGATACAAACGGAAAGCTGTTGTACCTGCAAGTGATGCCGCCGCAAATGGAAGAGGGCGCCGCCACGGCAAAGGCTGCCGATTGGAAACCGCTATTCGCTGCTGCAGGTCTGGATATCTCACAGTTTCAAACGGCGACGCCACAGTGGGTGTCATTGGCCGCTTTCGATACGCGTGCGGCCTGGACGGGAAAATGGCCGGACAGCGGCCTTCCGCTACGAGTGGAAGCGGCCGCATGGCATGGCAAGGCAGTCTATTTTCAGTTGATCGGTCCATGGACGAATCCCTCCCGCATGCACCCAACTGAGATATCAAGGAGCAGGAAGATTTCACAGGTTCTGGCTCTGGTGCTTTTCTTCATGATCCCGGTAGGGGCGGCGGTACTGGCAAGGCGGCAATATAGACAGGGGAAAGGCGACCGTGTGGGCGCAGGACGCCTGGCGGCATTTGTTTTCCTCGCCCAGATTGCCATCTGGCTTTGCGATGGTCATTTCGTTCCATCCTTCGACTTGGAGCAGATTTTTATCCTTGCCGTCAGTACCGGCCTGTTCACAGCGTGTCTGGTATGGGTCTTGTACATGGCGCTTGAGCCATACGTCCGAAAGTTGTGGCCGCAGACCATCATCTCCTGGACACGCCTGATGAGCGGCCGAATACGTGATCCGCTGGTCGGTCGTGACGTGATGTTTGGCGTGATTCTTGGGCTGACGTGGGTTGTGATCTATGAAATCCGTCTCATTGTTGGCGCAACCCGCTTCGGAATGTTCCCGCAACTGTTTTCGACGGAGTACCTGATGGGCGGCAGAAGCACGCTTGGAGAGTTGCTGGCACAAATCCCTGGCGCCATTCAGGCTACCCTGGTCTTCTTTATTATTCTGATTGCGTTGCGGTCTCTTTTGCGCAACCGCTGGGCGGGTGCAGCGGGGTTTGTGGTGATCTTCACACTTCTCAAGGTCCTGGGCAGCAGTCATCCTTTACTGGAAGCCGCTAATGCCGTGCTGATCTACGGCATTGCTGCTTTTGCTCTGGTGCGCTTTGGACTGATTACGCTCGCTCTGGCGGTCTTCGTCGCCAATATTATGTTGAACGTTCCCATTACATTTGACTTCTCCCGGTGGTACGCGACCACCGCCATGATTGTTCCTCTTGGCGTGCTTGCATTAGGCGTCTGGGGCTTCTATACATCCCTGGGCGGCCAGAAGTTGTTCAAGGAGCAACCCGGCAATACGCCGTGAGCCATTGGCCAGGGGCCCGGCCTTCCAGCTGTAATTGCGGAAATCACAGAAAAAACGGACGCGACTACTGCAATTCTTAACACTGACAGAGATGATTGCGCTGCGACAATGAAGGCTCGCGTCCCGATATTATTAACGATTCTAATCCAATTTTAATCACTTCCTAATGACTGCTGGTCAGAGTAACCAATCGTCCGACGTGTTGCTTCCGGTCCATCATAATGGCGCGAGATAGCTTTCGCGTTCCTACTTTCCGGTCTGATGGCAGTTCTGCCTCTCTTTGAAGAAAAAATTTAGACACAACGAGGGAGTAATGCACAGCCATACCTTCCACCGCACTTACACGTGTCTCAGCACGATGTTATGTTTTCTGCTGCTGACCGGCATGCTTTCATCGCGCGCCCAAGCTCAGCGTGTGATCAACGATGCGGACCGCGTAACCTTGCATGGGAACACGCATCCTTTGGCCCGGGCAGAATTTGACCGTGGTTCCGCAAATGCCGCGATGCCCATGAACAACATGGTGTTGCTGTTATCGGTGCGGCCAGACGCTCAGGCCCAATTGCAGCAATTGCTGGCTGACCAGCAGAACCCTCATTCTCCGCAATACCACAAGTGGCTTACGCCGGCCGAGTTCGGTTTGCGATTTGGACCCACGGACCAGGACATTGCCGATGTGAGCAACTGGCTCCAGAAGTTCGGCTTCCGCGTTGACCAGCTTGCCAACGGCAGAATGTGGATCAATTTCAGCGGCGATGTACAGAAGGTGGAGCGCGCCTTCCAGACCAACATTCGCCAGTACGAAGTCAACGGCAAGATGCACCACGCAAACGCCACTGACCCCAGTGTTCCGCGCGCCCTTACCGGCCTCGTACGAGGCGTGGTCTCTTTGAATGATTTCCGCAAGCACCCACAAAGCACGATCAATCAGCTTCCTCCGGATTTCACCTCGGGCACAGGCGCGAATTTTCTTGCGCCGGCTGATTTTGCAACCATTTATGACGTCAACCCGCTTTACGGTGG
>DASUBD010000266.1:0-5356 GCA_035763445.1 Candidatus Angelobacter sp. | reverse complement strand
GGCTTCCCGTTCAGCGGACAGCTCGAGTTCTGCAATCAATGCGGGAACGGCTTTGGCGCGGGAAACTGGCCCCGGACGCGAGAAGATCTGCAGAAGAGTGGCGCGGCGGTAAAAAAGGTCGCGGCTCTCCCATGCGCGGCGGGCTTTGGGGCTGCGGGCAAAAGCGATCTTGAACGCGGGCGGCAGGTCGCGCTCGGCTTCCATCACTTCCATTAACCATTCGGCAGCGCGAGCGGCACGTCGCTGGCGGGTTTCTTCTCGTTTGGCTGACTGGATGCTTTCAATAATCCAGATGCGCTGGTAGATTTCGAGCGAGTCAAAGAATCTCTGGAGGCGTTTGTAGCGGCGGAGTTCGCGGGTGAGACAGGGGCAGGGCGGGATGGACATGGAAGCAACAGTTTAGCCGCGAATTGCAGAATTCTCACCACGGAGGCACGGAGAAAAATCGCCACAGACCAACGCAGACCGGCGCAGATCAGTTTTGAGGAATTTTGGATATCAGGAGAGCCCTGAACTGTTGAAGGTCCGAGCTAGTGGCGAATGCCCGCTTGGGAAGGATGCCGATAACATCCGCGGACTGGTAGAGCAGAAACGACCTCGCGGTTTCCTGAAACTTGAAATAGGTGTTCCAGGACGCCTCTGAACGTCCCAATTGATGGTCGGAAATGATTCCGGTTTCATTCACGGTTACGGTGCGCGGACCGACCATGCGGCTGTTGCGCCGGTAGAAGCGGCGAAAAACGAACGTGGGAACCACGAATTGCATGAGGAGCAAGAAGGTGGAGAGGACAGAAAAATGCCAGGAACGGGATCGGCGTAAGTGTAAAAAAGGATTCCAACCACCAGCCCAATGAGGCCTATGCCAATGCCGATAAACCACCGGGTTGACGAACGATGGCGGATCCATGTCATCTCAGTGAATTCCGGGAGCAGGATTTCGTATTGCAATTTCATAGTGAAAGCATGCGATTTTTGCACAGCCGACGCAGCTGTGCCACGGTTACCTAAGTACCTGCGGCCATCACCGCATCTCATGTTAGTTTTTAGCCACTTGCACGGGGAGGGCTGCCTTGGGGAAAAAGTCTGCGATTGCAGTGGGTGCGTGCGTACTATTCATTGCCGGCCTGATTGCCACCTTCAGGCTTTTGCCAAAAAAGCTCCAAGAAGCATGCATATGGTTTATTGCCGCTCCTCCTGCTCATTAGCTACCCCGGCCCTTGTCTCTGTCCTCGACAGAGTTACGAGTTATTTCAATAAATCAGCGTATTTCCAATCAGCTTCTCTGGTGTCATACTCTCCAAGCAATGGCTCGACTCCCAGTACGCATCATTTTGACGTTGATTGTGGCATCTTCGGTTGGCGCTTACAGCCAGGGCATCCCTGCAGCCAGCGGCAAGATCAGCGCGGCAGAAATCCTCAAGAAAAACCTGATTGCAAGCAGAGGACTGGAAGCTCGCCAAAGCCTTCAGAGTCTTTCCGCTCGGGGCGATGTCTTCCTTTCAACCTTTCCTCTTCATATGATGGGTGATTACAGCTTCTCCTATAAATCGCCGTCCAGCGACGTGCTGGGAATGAAAATGGTGAGTCATGGAACATGCTGGAGCGGCCGCCGGGAAGGCCAAAAAACTGTCACAAAATGCGGAGTCGAGGGGCCGGGGATGATCGAGGGAGTCAGCATTCAAATCGTGGAGCGGGACTGGCGTAGCCTGGTGGAATGGGACTTCTCCCGCGACTACGACAAGATTGAACTTATAGGCCGTGCCGAGGTGGAGAAGCGCTGGGCGTATGCCGTACGGTTCACGCCGCACGAAGGCGACCCTCAAGTGCGGTTTTATGACTACGAAACATTTTTGCTGGTGCGAATGGACCAGGTCCAACGCTTTCGCTGGAACAAGAACGATCCGGAGGTTGCTTACTCGGTGACAAGCTATTTCAGAGAATATAAAGATCATGCCGGGATGAAGCTGCCGCGCGTGATTGCCGTACGCCGGGGCGAAGGGGACCTGCTCTTCAGGCTGAGCACAATCCATCCGAACGCGAAAATCGCTGATTCCGTATTCGAATTAGGCACCCCAGAGTGCACAGAAGCTTTCCAGTGGACGGGCGCATTGGAGACATCTGAGAGGAATTGCGCTGAAGCGGAAAAAAATGCGAAGTAGCTTCACTGGTTTTCACACTCGTCCTCAGGTCGCAAGCTCCCTCGGAGTCGCTCAAGATAACAAGGGTTGGAAGTGTCGCTTTCGCGGCGCTCCGCACTCCAGGAAGCCAAAAACGGGCGTGCCGGGAACCCCTCTGAACGAAATCCTCTTACACCTTCCACAGCCGAGGGTGGCTGTGCCACACGAGCTTTTGCTGAGGCGACAAAATCGAGGCTCACGCCCAGCAGCAGCGGAGCAGGTTCCTCGGCGCTACCTCGTGAGTAATCAAGGATCTTTTGGAGTCCCCCCGCGCCTCGGAATGACACCTCGTTAGAGATGAGATTATTTATGCACAGCCGAGGGCGGCTGTGCCACACGCGTTTGGGGAGCGATGATACGTGAACTCAAGGCACACTAGAGGCGCAGCGGAGCGACGCTCACAAATTCTCGAGGAAACTCCCTGAGGCCGTATTTTCAGGTGCAAACATCCTCGGGATCTTTCGGACCCCTCCTCGGGTCGCAAGCTTCCTCGGAGTCGCTCAAGATGACAGTGGGTGGGAGTTTCGATTTCGCGGCCCTAAAGGGCCGCTCTTCCACCTCAAGAGCCAAAAACTCACAGCCGAGGGCGGCTGTGCCACACGAGCGTGCAAAAAATCAGCGGAAATCGGTTGAACCAGCGTGATCAGCGGTGGGTCTATTTGGCTAAGCAGATGTCGCACGCTGCATTTTCAGCTCGTTCTGCCAGCGCTCAAGAAAACGCAAAGATATTTCGCGCCGTGCCTCGTTTGGGTTGGCACGCATCATCTTTTCCGCCTGTTCCAGCTTCTCGAGCGCGGCTGCAATGTTTCCCTGCGCCTGCAGAATGGCCGCTTGGGCGCGAGTCTTGAGCCACGGAATTTCCCTGGACTCGGGCGTTGCAGCCAGCCATTCCTCGGCAAGCACCAAATTGCGACGGCGGCGCGCCTGGAATATGACTGCATCGCTCATCAGCGATGCCCGAACCAGTGGTGACGTATAGTTTGCGAACTGCAGACACACCTCGAGCATTGTGGCAGCTTCATCATCTTTGCGCTGGTGAAATGCGGTAGAGTAGGCCAGAACGTGCGCGGCAACTGTGTCCGGGGATTTATCCCGCAGGGCAACGGCTTTGGCCAGGTACGCGGACGACATGGCTTCCGGCATGACGCCTTCGCGCAGCTCAGCGGAGAGCTTCAGCATCGCCACCCAGCGTTCTCCGCGCGCGCGGTTCGTCAACAGCATAAGGATCCGACTGCCATCAGTGTGGTAAGCACCGCTGCGAAACGGCAGAAGGTTGATGAGACCCATGATCAGGGAAGACGTGAAGAACCAGGCGACCAGCGGCCCACCGGCTGGAAAGAGCAGCAGCACTGCGACCGTCATCAGATTGGCTGCGGGCCCCGCAGAGATCATGACCAGCGCACGCCATGCCAGACGATCAGTTTTTGTGGGGAACATACTGGCCCAACCGCCGGCGCCTGCGCTTTTCCCTCGATAGAGAGAAATCCTGAAGGGCCGGTCAATCTGAATACGCGATACTCGAAGTGAATTGAAGCGGAAGCCAACGAGGATGCCCCCGAATATATGACCGAGTTCGTGAATCAGGATTGCGGAATACACCGTCGCCAGTACGGCCAAGGGGAGCAGAACCAGGAACGGCAGCAGACTGCCGCCCGCCAAAAATTGGTCAACATCCACTTGCATGTGCCTGCCGATCAGGCTAACGATGGGCGGATGCCAGAATGAGAACAGGATGGTTGCACCAAACGCCAGCAAGAACCAGATGAGAATCGTGCGTGCCGAGCCGCCAGATGCCTTCACGGGAGGAGGCATTGGGGACTGGCGATCAAGGATGGGGGTAACCGTGGCGGAAGCGGTAGAGGGTGCGCTCATGCTGGGCGAGAATAGCACGACCTAATGCCGATTCCCGCAGTGTCTTCGGGACATGCCCAGCAGCGGCGGAGCAGGTTCCTCGGCGCTTCTGAAGTTCAAACTCCAAGATGCTATTGCGCAGAGCCGCGCCTCGGAATGACACCTCTGGCAGCTTGGATCTGTAAGTACGCGTCGATACCGCGCCTGGCCATTGTGCTTAAACACAACAACTTTCACAGCCGAGGCGGCTGCGCCACACGAGTTTGGGAGGGATGATACGTGAACTCAAGGCACACTAGAGGCGCAGCGGAGCGACGCTCACAAATTTTCGTGGAAACTCCCTGAGGCAGCATTTTCAGGTGCAAACATTGTCGGGATCTTTCGACTCCTCCTCGGATCGCAAGCTCCCTCGGAGTTCGCTCAAGATGACATAGGGATGGGTGTATCGCTAACGCGGCTTTAAAGGACGGCTCTTCCACCTCAAGAACCAAAAACTCACAGCCGAGGGCGGCTGTGCCACACGATTCTGGAAGAAGATCAGCGGAAATCTGCTCAATCAGTGTTGATCAGCGGTGAGGTGGTGAAACTTGAATAAGAGACGAGAGCGCATAGGTCACATTGGTCTGAAACATACCCGGGGCGGCTGCTTCAAACAGGAATAATGAAAGCCTCCTCCCAGACAAGAGTGTCTGGGCCACACAAGCCTGGAACGTCAGCCCAAATAAGTCAGTTCATTCGGGGTGAGCTTTTGGTTTCAGGGTGGAAGCCCCGGCCTTTATGGCCGGGGTGAGCAAGTCTGATTAAATCCAGCGCTTTAGCGCTGGTGGTTGTTTTTGAAAAGCTCGTGCGTGCGCGTGCTGGCCTAACGCCATATCCGGAGCAGCCTCTCTCATCCCGAGGCTTTAATCCGCCAGACTAAGCGGAAATCCTGGCCTCGCGATCGCCAGCGCTAAAGCGCAAAACCTGAAAAGGAAAGGATCGCTTTCCGGGGCCGTAAAGGCCCCGGCTTCCACCCTTTTTCGCTGCCGTGAAGCTGCTCGGCGGAAATGTGCGGCAGCACCGCCACCGCCCCAGACAAGAGTATCCGGGCCACACGATCCCTGAAACAATCACCGCAGAATCAGTTGTATCAGTCATCAGCGGTAAGGTTTTTGCTTTTGCGCAGAAACGGAAAAGGCCCGGTTCATCTCTGAACCGGGCCCTTATTTAATGCGGCGACGACCTACTCTCCCATACACTTTCGCGCACAGTACAATCGGCCCTGCGGGGCTTAACTTCCGTGTTCGGGATGGGAACGGGTGGAACCCCCGCGGTAAGATCACCGCAAA
>DASUBD010000265.1:0-4521 GCA_035763445.1 Candidatus Angelobacter sp. | reverse complement strand
GTGTCCCAGGGATTCAGGTTGAACTCCCAGAACGCGTCATAACGCCCGCAGGACACGTAGCAGAGGTCAAGAGCAGCCGATCCCGCGCGGCGCACACCATGAGATCTCAGCGTGAGCTGGTGATAAAAGTGGATGTTGGGGTTTTTGTGCCGTTTGTGGCTTGGAAATCCTGTGGCCACCAGGCTTTCCTGCAGCCGAGGAGTCCGCGAGATTTGAATCGTCGCCCCGTTCAGCCGTGAACCGCTTCCCTTTTCGGAGGCGAACATCTCATCGCGGTTGGGATCGTAAATTACTCCGGCAATGCGCTCACCGCGGTACTCAAGCGCCATGGAAACACAGAACACCGGATAGCCATGGGCAAAGTTTGTGGTGCCGTCGAGCGGATCGATATACCAGCGATAGTCGCTCCCACTTTCATTCCGGCTTCCCTCTTCGCCGATAAGATCATGATCCGGCCAGCGCCGCCGGATGTGTTCCACGATCAGCTTTTCTGAGCTGCGGTCAGCTACGGTGACCAGGTCGGCATCGCCCTTGTATTCAATGGCCACCTTGCCGAAGTACGACATGAGCAGGCCTCCGGCTTCACGAGCCAGTTCCTGCATGGGGTTGAGAAAGTCCTGCTGAGGCATTAACGGGTGCGGCGCCCGTTATCTTCCGCAATGTACATGATCTCGTGCTTGAAGATAAACAGATTGGGAGCGCCCTCACGGGTGAGCCGGATCATGGCTGTGTCATAGTATTCAACCCAGCCGCGAAAGGTCTCGCCGGAGAGGAGTTTCACCGCTACAGGCGTCTGTTTTTCACCCAGCGCCTTGAGGTAGCCCGGCTCCATACCGGTTTCATCGGGAGGAGGTGTTTTGGTTGGTTTCTTGCCGAAAGCTGGAGCACCCGCACGAAAAGCCATGCGCACATTGTAGCGTGAAATCACGTCAGTCGGAAGGATTCTTCATGATAAAGGCGGTGACCTTCGTGTAAGAACCGCGGGAAAACTGCCGGGCTGGCGCTACCAAATTTCCAAAAACGAAAAAGCCGGTTCTGGCATTTCAATTTTCGGCGATTTTGGCAGTCATGGCAATTTTGGCAATTACTTTGCCTTTGAGGTGTAATACCCCGCCCGGTGCCGCACTTGATAGGGCTGGCCATCAGCGTCCTTCTTTGCCACCTCAACCGTGATACGGCGGAACGGAGAATCCGAGAACTGGCGGTCGGGATAATACCCTAGCAGATACTGTGTCCGCAGTTCTTCGCTGATCTGGCGGAAAGCTTCATCCAGATCGTTCAGGCCGCTGGCGTAGTAGTACTTGCCGCCCGTGTCGTGTGAAATCTGAATCAACGCGTGCTCGCCGCCCAGATTACGTCCGGCATCAGCTTCCACCGGGACCACAATAATGCTGTACACAATCGCTTCCGCCTGCTGAGCGCGGCGTAACGCGTTGGCATAATCGGTCTGGCTGGTGGTGTCACCGCCATCGGTGATCAACACCATCACTTTGCGTCCCTGATGCTCAATCAGGGAATCAGCTCCCAGGAAAACGGCGTCATAGAGAGAGGTCCCTGCTCCGCTGCTCAGGCGCTCGATACCCTGATCAATGTATTTAACGCTTGAAGTGAAACCGGTGAGCTGTTGAACGTTTTCTGTGACCTGAAAAACTGAAAGCCTGTCCACCGGCCTCATGATGGAATGCACGAATCTTTTTGCCGAGGCCACTTCCAGTTTGATATCGCGCCGCGTGCTCTCGCTGGTATCCACTTCCAGCACAATGCTCAACGGCATCTCTGACTCCTTATCGAAGACGCTGATGGTTTGCGGTTTGCCATCTTCTAAGACGCGAAAATCATCTTTCGCGAGATTGGCCACCGGGGCGCCGCGAGAATCAGTAACCGTGGTGAACACGTTGACCAGCCTGACGTTGACGCGGAAGGTCGGCTCCTGCTCCTGCGACTGGCCCTTTCTGGGCTGTTGCGGGGCAGGATCTTGCGCATACATCGGTGAAACTGCGCTGAGCAGCAACGCGCAGCAGCAAGTAAACAGCCCGAAAAGCGAGCGGATGTTCATTCCTTTGGTTCACCGCGAAAAACGTCTTTTTGTCGCCTCACGGCGCACTCAGCACACAATTACCTGCCGGACAGGCTGCAAGCATCGGCTATTTAGAGCGGGTATTCTGCCCTGCTTAGATGCAAACTGCACACAAAAGTTTATTTTTGCGCTTTGACTTCATCCGGGAACGGCTCGCCATCTGCCCAAACCGCTCCGTCCTCAAAATGTTCCTTCTTCCAGATTGGAACTGTTTTCTTCAGCGTATCAATGAGCCAGCGGCAAGCGTCAAAAGCAGCGGCTCGATGCGCAGAAGCCACAGCAATGGCTATGCTGGTTTCACCGATTTCCAGCCTGCCCAAGCGATGTACCACTCGCACATCGCGCACCTTAAAATGTTCAAGTACTGCTTGAGATAACTTTGCCATCTCATTCAAAGCCATGGATTCGTAGGCTTCGTAATCCAGGTACAGCGTACGTCTTCCCCGCGAATGGTTGCGCACAACGCCTTCGAAGATAATCACCGCCCCATCCTCGGGATGAGCCATTTCAGCCCTGATTGCCTTTACATCAATCACGTTGCGAACAATGGCGCAATGCTCAGAACGCAGAAATTCTGCTTTCTTGACGGAAATGTTTCCAGAATGGTCTTTGCCTCCGCTGACCGGGGGGAGCAATCCTACTTCATCGCCTTCGCGGAGAACCGTTGTCGCTGGAGCGTACTCCTGGTTGATTGAGCAGGCAATGGACGACGCCAGAGACTCAAACCGGGGAAAGCGCCGGGCGTAATGATTCAGAACCTCAGAAAGAGGGCTGTTCGGCTGAAGTTCCAGGGAATCCTCATTGTGTCCAATCAGGTCTTTAAGTTGCCCAAACAGGAGCACGCGGATGCGCATGAGGTAAGCATACTCGAAGAAACACGGAAAGTATTCCGGGCCAGATAGCGGCAACAGAACACGTTCCAAATAATGGACCTTGGTAATATAAAAAACCCATTTTTATTGAACTGGGGACCCGGTGAATGCGTCTAACTAATTGAAAGCAACGTTTACGATTCATCCGGGGTGGTACGCAGCCGCTCCGGATTCTCTTTTGGCTGGCTTGTCGACTGGCGAATGGCCCTTCTGAACCGAAAGCAGTGCAGTTGACACGGCCCAAAAGTGACGCTCACCGAGTACGCACTCCCAGGAATCCCGTCATCTCCATGGCCAACATCCTGAACTGATCAGCCCCATCAGCAAAGCGCGCCTCGCCACCGGAGTAAGCCGCAAGCCGTTGCAAAAGCGCCCGCTGGTCACTTCCATCAGCATGCAGCCCGATGCAATCAACCCGCACGCCGCTCACCTGCGTACTCAGCGGCAGCGCATCACGATTCATATTGTGACTCTTGCCGTCAGAGATGACCAGCAGCACGCGCGTGGGATTCTTGCCGATGCGCTTGAGGTGGCCGGCAGCAAAGGCGACACCATCCAGCAGGGCCCGGCCGCGACGCGGGCGCAAGCTATTGATCGCCTGCTCTAAGAGCTCGTCGTTCGCTGTGAGGTCTTGTTCGAAATCAAGCTGATCACTGAACACCAGAATGGCAGCTTCATCTTCTCCCCGTAGATGGCTGATTACATCGCGCAGCGCTGCCAGGATCACCGGGCGGTTCTGTTTGGTCAGCAGCGCAGTTTCAATCAGGATTCCCAGCGACACAGGCGAATATGGTGTGCGAACGCCGCTGTCCGCCGGCTTTTCCAGTTTCTCAGATGGCTGCGGGCTCGGCCGGGGAATGGAGGAAGGCGGCAGGTCAGGCGGCAGCAGCCTGGTTTCCTGCCGCTTGCTCAGCGGTTGTCTGCTACCCGCGTCCGTCATGCTGGAAACAGGATTTACGGCTGCCACGGCTGGGGCTGTTGGTTGAGGCGCGCCAGATCCGCTCGGCGGCTGAGAAGCCGATGGAGTGTTCCGCGCCACCGTGGCCCGTTGCGCATTTCGTCGTTCAGGAGGTACTGCGGCAGCCAGATACTGGTTCCACTCCGCATCTTTACCGCCCGCTTTGTGGTACTCCTTGCGTGCGAAATCGGATATCTGTTGGCCGGCCTGGGTTCCCCTTGTCATGTTGGCCGCGCGGGCAAGATAAAGAAAAGCATTCTGCTGGCTGGGATCCTTGCTGTAGAGCAGCGCCAGTCCGAGTGCATAAGCGTACTGGGGGTTCCCAGGATCCACCGCCACGGCCTGCTGCAATGGCGTGAGAGCCTGGTGATAGAGGCCACGATCGACGTAGGCAAGTCCGAGGGCGCCATTCAGGCTGGATTCTACGTGCCTGCGAAGGGCGGAAAAATCTCCCGGCAACATGCCTTCCGGCCTGCGCAGTGACTCCATTGCGGAAAGTGCTTCCTGCGCGGAATCAATGTGGTCACGAGCGGCGCGCCGATCAGTGCTCTTCTGAGGAGTATTTTCAACTGGCAGAGCCGCAATTGCCACCGGATTTCCCGGATCCATCTTCA
>DASUBD010000264.1:0-4368 GCA_035763445.1 Candidatus Angelobacter sp. | reverse complement strand
AGAGTCACAAATTGAAGGTCACGGTTCGGCATCAGCAAGTCAACCAGCTATTGGATTTACAGTTTAGATTTTAATACGAGCAGGAGAGGTCAATGCCTCGCAAGGCGCGGAAAGGCGTGCACAAGCCAGGCCGAAAAGGTGAGAGACGTGGCATACCACGTCTCTTTCATGAGAAACCATCTTTCAGAAAGCATGGAGTGCGCGATTTACATCAGGAATTGCCGCGCCTGTTGTGTGATGGGGTGCTGCATCTCCTGCAGGTCATTTTTTACCTGGTTCAACCCATAAACCAGCCGCTCAAATTCCTGTGACATGCGGCGGAACAGCGGCGCCACCTTGGCGTATTCAAAGTGCTCAAACTTGGAGACTATGTAGTAGCTCTCTTTGCCTGCTTTTACGAAATCAAGCAAGCCTTCAAGCCGGTACTTCCGCAGGCGGTGGTGATTGATGCTCTCCGGAAACATGCCGGAGAAGAAGAGAGAGTAGTCGCCAATGTGCTTGCGCACCTGACGCTCGCGGTCAAAGGAAGGCGCCGGGCCGTAAATGGGATCGGATTCCAGCAACATCTCTCCCATGTCCGCCAGCGGGCGTCCATCAGCATTTTTGATTTTGTAGAGATTCTCTACTTCGCAGAACTCGGTTAGAAGCGTGGCTACATAGGCGTGGACTTCAGGCTGCCGTATGCCCACGTCCTCATAGTTACGTTCCACAATGTGATTGAAAAACTGTTGCAATAAACTCGATTCAGGAACCATATGTCACCTTGCTCTTTGCTGAAGAGTACCTGTCACGGGACTGAAGGCCGTCACCCACCCGGACAAGCTCAGCAAATGAGAGCTGTTACCTAATTTGAACGTAGTATGAAAACGTTGGTTTCCCGTTTCAAGTACTTTTCTGGGCAATTACTTATTTTGGCAGCAGCATAGAGAGAGTGCTAAACCGCCAGGAAGCGCATTTTTGAGATAGCTGGAGACGGCAACAGGCTGGCTTGGGACGTTCGTGATGGTCCTTATTGCTGCTTTTGATTGCTGCTTTTGATTGCTGCTCTTGATTTCGCATCGATTCGGATTTAGCTCAACCGCCAAGCTGCTTTTTCACGATCTCGCTCACGGTCTTGCCTTCCACGCGCGCGCCCGTGGCTTGCAGCCGGGCCATGGCATTTTTCATTACTGTGCCCATGTCTTTCATGGTAGGCGAACCCATTTCAGCGATGGTGGCTTTTACTGCCGCCGTAATTTCTTCTTCTCCCATGGCCTTGGGCAGGTAGGCTTCAATCAGCTTTATTTCAGCGGCTTCTTTGTCGGCGAGCTCCTGGCGTCCGCCTTTGGTGAACTGCTCAATGGAATCCTTGCGCTGCTTGATCAGAGTCGCCAGAACTTGTTGTGCTTCTTTCTCGTCGAGAGGAGAGCGCTTGTCGATCTCTTTGTTTTTTAGAGCACTTTTGACCATCCGCAAAGTTGAGAGCCGCAATTCATCGCGGCTGCGCATGGCATCCACCATGTCTTTCTGCACCTGTTCACCGATTCCCATGCATTCGCCTCATTTAAGAAGAACAATTATAGGCGTACGCCTGTTTGCGCGGCACGTTGATTCGCCAAGGCACGGGCAAGTATCATCGGGGCCAAGCCTTCTCGGGAGATCTCATGTCACCTCTGGCCGCGATCTTCAACATTGCCATTATCGTGGCGATCGTGGGAATCGTTGTGTACTGGGTGCGGAGGTTTGCCGTGTTTCGCGGCTACAAGGACATTCAAGATGACGTGCTTCGGGTTGCTGCTCTGCTCAACACGCAGCCCGTCCGCGAAGGCAAGGACGTGGTAGTGGCTGGGTATCTCGGCTGGCTTCCCACTATCATTCACTTTTCCAAACAGCTTGATACTCCGGGTCTTTACGTTCAGATGCGGGTTCCAGCCACCTTCAATTTCACAGCCATGCCCAAGAGCTCCGGTCTTCCGGGCGAAGGCCGCGTGCTCATGCGCACCGGCAGCACGCTGCTGGACAAAAGATTCAACACCAGAAGTGACCATCCCCTTGAGGTCCGCATGCTTCTGGGTACAAACGATGCGATGCAAGCTCTGGAGCAACTTTGCTGCTCCAGCCAGACCGGAGTTTCCGTCAAAGGCCAGACCCTTGAGTTGAGCGAAATGATGGTGCCCGCCTTTACCGGAAACCACGTGCTTGATCATCTGCACGCCATGAATCTTCTGGCCAGCCGCATCCGTGAAATGCCGGGAGCGAGCGCGATCCGCCTACAACGCCTCCCTCCCACCGGGAGTGGCTGGACCATTCGCATCGCACTGTCCATGGGGCTGGTTTGCCTGGTGGCTCTGCTATTTGTGCAACCCTACAAACACCCCGGCGGAGATTTAACTGTGAACGCTGGCGCATCGCCCACGGGAGTGATGCCGGCGGATGCCGAGCGGTTACAGCGCCTGCAGGGATGGCACGTGGCCAAGGCGGATGACTTTCCCGCTGGTGCGGGACGGTTTCTCCATGAACGAGGACTTCCGCTCGCCGGGCGAGTGAGCGCTGATTTTACTGGACGCGGATCGCAGAATGATGCCGCTTACCTTCTGGTGAACAGCGAAGGACAACGCCGGGTTAGCATGCTGGCCGGAAACAGCGTGGCCTATGACGCCATTTTTCCCCGCGTCGATGCGCTGGCCCGTATTCCCAAGCAGAGCCTGGGAAAGATAAAATGGAAGACAGCTCCGCAGAGCGACTCTGATGGCGATGCTCTACTGGTTATTCAAGACGCTGACGACCCAGCCGCAAGCCTGGTGCTGTTGAGACACGGCACAGATACGTATTCCGCTCGCCCGATAAATTTCAGCCAGATTGATCTGGCTGCCCAATAACAAACCCGATTCAACCGCAGAAAGGTCCAAAATGATTCGCAAAGGACGCCTCTTTACTCCCGGTCCAACCCAGCTTTTACCCACCGCCCAGCTCGCCATGGCTGCCGCCACCATGCACCACAGGACAGCCGAGTTCCGCGCGTTGTACACCAAAGTCCTGGCTGACTTGAAGACTTTTGTCGGCACAAAGAATGATGTGGTGATGTTTACAGCGTCGGGGACTGGAGCCATGGAAGCTGCTGTCTCCAACCTTACCTCTCCCGGGGACAAAGTCCTGGTAGTCACAGCAGGCAAATTCGGCGAGCGGTGGGAGGGACTGGGTAAAGCCTATGGATGCGAGGTAGAGAGCGTCCGTGCTCCTTATGGGCATACAGTGACACCGCAGCAGGTTAGAGAAAAGCTCAAGCCGGAACACCGGATCCTCTACATCCAGGGGACAGAGAGCTCGACTGGGGTGCGTCATGACGTGGAAGGAATGGCCCGCGTGCTGCGGGGCTCCGATACGCTTCTGGTGGTAGACGCCATTACCGGGCTTGGCACAACCCATTTTGACGTGGATGGCTGGGGCATTGACGTGATCATCGGTGGATCGCAGAAGTCCGTGATGATCCCGCCGGGACTCGCTTATTCAGCTGTGAGCGACCGCGCCTGGCAGCGCATGGAGACCACAAAGAATCCGCGTTACTACTTTGATCTGCGTAAAGAGAGGAAGAACGGCGCCAAGGGCGAATCGGCATATACGCCGTCCACGGCGCTGGTTGCTGCCCTGGCGGCAGCGCTTGACTATGTACGCGAACAGGGCGGCGGTGACCTGGCTACCGGACGGGACACGCTGATCAACAACGCGGAAACAGCGGCAGCGATGACGCGCGCGGCGGCCAAAGCGCTGGGGCTGAAATTGTTCTCAGTGGATTCACCGGGAGCGGCGCTTACCGCAATTGCTTCGCCCGCCGGAGTTGATTCCAGCGACATTGTGAAGGCGTTCCGCAGCCATTTTGGCGCAGTGATCGCCAACGGCCAGGGCGAGATGAAGGGACAGCTTTTCCGTATTGCCCATCTCGGGTACTACGATTACCTGGACACCATTGCGGCGATTGGGGCACTGGAGCAGGTGCTGGCGGAGATGGGGCAGCGCGTGGAATTGGGCTCGGGGCTAAGGGCAGCGCAAGAGGTCTATGCGCACAGTACGGAGCAGGTAGCGGTGGCGAGGTAAGCGATGAAAATTGTTGTAGCTGAGAAAGTGGCTGCAAATGCAGTGCAGGTTTTGAAAGATGAGCCTGGCTGGAACGTTGTCACGGCCGACCAGATCAACGGCAATCTGGCCGGCGCTTTGCCGGACGCCGACGCGCTTATCGTGCGCTCCGCAGTTTATGTGAATGCTGACGTGCTGCGCAGCGCGGGCAAGCTGCGCGTAATCGGGCGCGCCGGCGTGGGTGTGGACAACATTGATCTTGACGCGGCCACCAAGGCCGGCATCGCCGTGATGAATACTCCGGGCGCAAACGCCGTG
>DASUBD010000263.1:0-6686 GCA_035763445.1 Candidatus Angelobacter sp. | reverse complement strand
GTTGCTCAAGAAGCTGGGAGCGGGCGAGGACATCGGGATCGGGACGGTGGTGGCGGGAAGGAGCGAGCGGGAACTGGAAGAGCTGGTTGGTTTTTTTGTGAACACGCTGGTGCTGCGGACGGACGTGAGTGGAGATCCGAGTTTTGTGGAGCTGATCGAGCGGGTGAGGAAGTTCGATCTGGAGGCGTACGGGAAGGAAGAGTTGCCGTTCGAGCGTCTGGTGGAAGCCTTGCAGCCGGTGAGGTCGCAGGCGCGTCATCCGCTGGTGCAGGTGATGCTGGTTTTGCAGAACACCCCGCATGCAGTGTTGGGTTTCCCGGGCCTTTCAGTCCGAACTCAAGCATTTGAATTGAACTCTGCCAAATTTGATCTGGGCATTGCTTTGGAAGAAATCCTGAGCGCTGATGGCAATCCTTTGGGTCTCAGGGGCGAGATTGAGTTCAACGAAGATATCTTCAACAAGGCCACGATTACGTCTATCGCATCCCATCTGATATCTCTGCTCACTCAAGCGGCAAACGCGCCAAACAAGCCATTGCATGAGCTTGAAATCATCACCGCGGCGGAAAAGCATTTTCTCATAGAGGAATGCAACCAGACGTCAGAGCTCGGACTGGATACCAACATTACAGAAATGTTCGAGCGGCAGGCAGCACACGCCCCAGATGCAACTGCAGTCGTTCAGGGGGGAACTGCGCTTACCTTTCACGAACTGAATCGGCAGGCGAATCGCTTGGCGCATTACCTGATTCAACTAAAGGTCAGACCAGAATCTTTTGTTGGTATTGCCCTCGATCGCTCACCGCAGATGGTTGTGGCAATAGTTGCCGTGTGGAAAGCTGGAGCGGCCTACGTTCCATTCGATCCTGAGTATCCTCAAGCACGTCTGGATTACATGCTGTCCGATACGCTGCCTGAGGTCATTCTTTCTACGAGTGATCTGATTGCACGGTTGCCAAAGCCTGATGGAGTACAGTTCGTCACACTGGACGCGGAAGAGATGCGGAACAACCTGGACCAGCAGCCGGAGAGCAATCCCGTAGCACGGCTGCTTCCGGGAAATGCGGCTTATGTGATCTACACCTCCGGTTCCACGGGCAATCCGAAAGGAGTGGTGGTGAGCCATGCGGGTATTGCATCGCTGGCGCGCACACATATTTCCCGGCTTAACCTTACGGCGCATTCGCGCGTCTTGCAGTTTGCCTCGCTGAATTTCGACCAGTCTTTCTGGGAACTGCTGATGGCTTTGACTAGTGGCGCGGCTTTGGTTCTGCCGCAAGGCGAACGTAGCGGTGTTCCACTGCAGCAGCTGATATCGCAGCAGAAAGTTACTCACGCAACGCTGACTCCTTCTGTATTAGCCACCATTCAAGAGCCGGAAAAATCATTCGACAACCTGATTGTTGTAGGAGAGAAGTGTCCTCCTGAACTCGTTGCGCGTTGGGCTCCTCTCTGCCGCATGGTCAATGCATACGGACCCACCGAGAGTACGGTTTGTGCTGCCATCAGCCTGCCAATTTCTGGATCCGCTTCCCCGCCCATTGGCTTTCCAGTGGTCAATACACGTCTATACGTGCTCGACGATGATCTCGAGCCTGTGCCCGTGGGTGTTCCGGGAGAGCTGTACATTGCCGGCATCGGCCTGGCGCGAGGTTACTTGAAACAACCCGGGTTAACATCCGGTCGCTTCGTCGCCAATCCATACGGCTCAGCTCCAGGATCGCGTATGTACCGCACAGGAGATCTTGTGCGCAGGCAGGCGGACGGAAATCTTGAATTTATCGGGCGTACGGATGATCAGGTGAAGGTTCGTGGTTTCCGAATCGAGTTGGGAGAAATAGAAGCCGCTCTCCGTTCCTTACCGGGCTTTGCGGACTGCGCCGTGGTTATGCGGGAATCGCGTATGGGAAAAGAGATTGTCGCGTATGTTGTTGCAAACGATCACTCCAATATCGATCGGGACGGAATACGCCGGCATCTGCGCGCACAACTTCCAGGACACATGATTCCCGCTGAGATCGTGCAGCTGGAACAACTGCCGCTCACGCATAGTGGAAAAGTTGACCGCAAAGCGTTGTCAAATCGCCACTCTGATCGCCAGCAATCGAAACATGTGGTTCCACCACGTACAAAGTACGAGCGATTGCTCGCCGATATCTGGAAGCAGGTGCTGAGACGAGAGGCAGTTGGAGTGGATGACAACTTCTTCGATGTCGGAGGCCATTCTCTTCTCATAGCACAGATCCATGCCAGGTTGCTGCAGGCGCTGGATAAGCCGCTTCCCATGGTGAAGCTGTTTGAACATCCAACAATCTCACTGCTCGCCAGCTACCTGGAGGGGCTTGATGCAGCTTCAGCTCCGCTGAGAGTATCAGAATCGATCTCTACAAAATTTCGACCAAGCCGTGAGATTGCAATTATTGGAATGGCGTGCCGGTTCCCGGGCGCATCGTCAGTAGAGCAATTCTGGGAAAATTTGTCGCGCGGCATCGATTCGATTACAGCGCTTTCTCAGCTAGAGTTGTCCGCGTTACCGCAGCATCTCATCGCTGACTCTGGATTCGTGAATGCGGGCGGGTACCTGGACAACATTGAACTTTTCGATGCAGCCTTCTTTGGCTTAAATCCTGCTGAAGCAACAGCCATGGATCCGCAGCAGCGGCTTCTGCTCGAGTGTGCGTGGGAGGCCATGGAGTCGGCCGGCTACGTTCCGCGTGGGCAGCGCATTGGCGTGTTTGCTGGCGCCGGAGAAAGCCATTACCGTGATCTCCTTCGAAACGACAATTCTCTGGCGCGCACCCTTGGAGAATTGCAGGTAACGATTGCGACCGGCAAGGACCACATCGCCCCCCGTCTGTCTTATCTGCTCGATCTTCGCGGTCCCAGCGTCCCGGTGAACACTGCATGCTCAACTTCGCTGGTTGCTGTCCACATGGCATGCCAGAGTCTTGTGAACGGCGAATGCGAGATGGCGCTGGCGGGAGGTGTCTCGCTTGCACCGCGGAGCGGCTATCTCTTCGAAGAGAACAGCATTCTATCTCCGGATGGCCGTTGCAGAGCATTCGACGCACAGGCTCGTGGAACGGTCCCAGGTAGCGGAGCTGGTCTTGTGTTATTGAAGTCGCTCGATTCGGCGCTCGCGGATGGCGATTACATCCATGCGGTAATCAAAGGCTCTGCTATTAATAATGATGGAACGGTCAAGGTTGGATACACCGCGCCCAGTGTGGAAGGCCAGCGCCGCGTACTTGCGGATGCTCTGTCCAGAGCCGGGATTGATTCGCGTCAGATCTCCTACATTGAAACTCATGGGACGGGAACTTCTCTTGGTGACCCCATAGAGATAGAAGCACTGCGCCAGGCCGTAGCGGGAAGTGACCCGACCGGAAAGTCGGGCAAATCCTGTGCCCTTGGGTCCGTTAAGACCAACATCGGACATTGCGATTCGGCGGCGGGCATCGCTGGGCTAATCAAGACCGTGCTTTGCCTGAAATATCGCACCCTCGTACCCAGCCTCCATTTTGAGACTCCCAACCCTCAGCTTGATCTTGAACACAGTCCGTTTTATGTGAATACGCAGACCAGGCCTTGGGAAGCAGATCACAGGTTCGCCGGCGTGAGTTCATTTGGAATTGGCGGAACCAATGCTCATGTGATCCTGGAAGAAGCTCCTCCTGCGCCATCATATCCGTCGAGCCGACCGTGGAAGCTACTAACGCTCTCTGCGCGAAGCGAAACGGCTCTGGAACGCAGGAAGAACGAGCTGATCGAAATACTTTCAGTGAATCCAGACATCTCGCTGGCAGATGCCGCTTTTACACTGAATGTCGGCCGGGAAACGTTCGCGGTTCGTCGATCATTTGCATGCAGCAGTAATGAAGAAGCTATTGCGGAGCTTACAACCACAAAAGAACGGCCCAGCCATACGAATGCCGGGGAGCATTCAGTTGTGTTTCTGTTCCCGGGGCAGGGCAAAGCTTACCCTGACCTTGGGGCAGATCTGTATAGCTCAGAAGCTGGGTTTCATGACACCGTTGATCGTTGTTCCGAAATCCTGCTACCGCTGATTGGAACAGATCTCCGCCAACTCATGTTCACTCGTGAGGGGAAAGTAGATTCGCGGATCTACCGCCCACTCTTCTGGCAGCCCGCTCTTTTTGTCATCGACTATGCACTGGCTCAGCTCTGGATGTCATGGGGTATCAGACCAGCAGCAATGATAGGGCACAGCCTGGGTGAATACGTGGCGGCAACCATCGCTGGAGTTTTTAGTCTGGAGGATGCCTTAAAGCTGGTGGTAGAACGGGCCTCTGCGACAGAGAAGCTGGAATCCGGTGCAATGTTGGCCGTACCGGTTTCTGAGGCCCAGATTCTTCCCTATATAAAGGATAGAGTGGCCCTGGCCGCAGTGAATGGTCCGGAACTCTGTGTTTTGGCAGGTCCAGTTGAGGAAATTGACGGCCTGCAGCGGAAAATCCAGTCCCTCAATCCCATCCGCCTCGAAGCAAGTCATGCCTTCCATTCAGTTCTGGTTGAGCCAATTATGGAGCCGCTGGCCAGGGCTGCGGCGGCGGTAAAGTTGAGCAGCCCAAAGATTCCATACCTATCCAACCTTACCGGGACATGGATGACTGAAGACGATGCCACCGACCCCTACTACTGGGCACGGCACTTGCGTAGCACGGTGCGCTTTGAGGAGTCGGTGAAAACTGCATTGACGCTGGACAATGCAGTTCTGCTCGAGCTTGGCCCGGGAAAGGTTTTGACAGATCTTGTTTGCAGAACTCATCCACAGGCCACCGCGATCTGTTCCTTAGGCAGTAATCCTGCCGATAAAGCACTGGCCCAGGCGCTCGGGAAGCTGTGGTGCCAAGGAATCAAGGTTGACTGGGAGAAATATCACCGCGGCGAAAAAAGACAACGAATCCCTCTGCCTGCGTACCCGTTTGAACGTCAATGGTACTGGGTGGATGCCACTGCAACAGCAGTGCCCGCTACAGTAGCTGATCCACTGTCGGCTAAAGATCCGTTTGAAAAATGGTTCTACAGCACGAACTGGAAACGTACAAACCAACTGCCTCCATGGAATCCACAGGATGCAGGCGAGAGAAAGAGCTGGCTGGTCTTCTCGGAAGAACAAGGAAACGGCAAGCAAATAGCAGAAAAGCTTCGTGAGCGTCACTGCGTGGTTCATGAAGTGCGTCGCGGTAATGTGTTCCATCGAAACGGAACTGGCCATGGCACGGTAAATCCTTCCAGTGCTGAAGACTTCGAGCGGCTTCTTGAATCATTCAGTGGCCGAGTGCCGGAGCACATTGTCTGGGTATGGAATTCCAGGGGGAATTCACAAGATGACACGAATCCCTGCTTTGATGGCTTGATTTACCTGGCCCAGGCGCTGGCTTCTTCAACAAACGCTGTACCCGTGCGGCTGACGGTGATCTCGTGCAGCCTTTATCGCGTTCTGGATGAGCATCTCTCGTTCGATGAGGATGCTTCAATACTGGGGATTCTCCGTGTCTTGCCCAAGGAGATTCCATCCATCATATGCCAGAACGTCGATGTCTATCTGGACCGTGGCCATAATGATCTTCAGCTATCCGAACACATTTTGGCCGAGCTCACTGCCGAAAGTATCGAACCAGTTGTGGCTTACAGGGCCGGACGGCGGTGGGTGCCGGTGGTTGAGCAAATTGCGCTATCGGATGAAATGGAGACCCCACTCCGGCGAGATGGCGTTTATGTAATTACTCATGCTCTCCAGGAGATCGGGTTTGCACTTGCGGACCACCTCACCGGAACTCTCGGATGCAGAGTGGCAATGGTGGATCGCTCATTCTTCCCTCGCAGACAGGAATGGAAGCAATGGGTGCAGACGCAGGGAGAAAGTGATCTGGTGTCGCGCAACATTGTCCGTTTGCACTCTATGTCTGATGCGATCAGCGTCTTCAGCGCCACTCTTTCTGAAGCCGGGCAAGTTGCTCGAGTGAAACGGCAGATTGAGACAGAGCTGGGAGAAATTCAAGGGGTATTCCATCTCGACAGAGCTGCAAAGACAGGGCTCATCATTGGCAAAACTGATTCTCCATCTGCGGCAGTTCTCAACGATCTTGCCGAACTCGCCGCGCTGGACTCCAGCTTCCCTGATCAGTTACTTGTACTGTTCTCCAGCAACCTGGCTGAATGTGGTGGTATCGGTCAGATAGATCAAGCGGCCCGCTCATCCGTAATCGCACATTTTGCTGAACGGCGCGTGGCCGCTGATCGTCCAGCATTGGCCATCGAGCTGGGCACCAGGTTATGGTCTGAATCAAACGCAGAGAATCCCGACGCAGGCTCATTCCTGTCGCAGCAACTCGAAGAGAAAAGGCTGCGCTTTGGGATGACGCAGCAGGAGTGCGTGAACGCCCTTGTCAAGGCGGCCACTATGGGCCTGCCGAACGTAATTGTTTCCACACGCGATTTCAACGCATTGATGGCTCAACAACATCTCTTTACGGCTGATTTCTTTCAGAAACAGATGGAACAAGCCGAAGCAGTTGAAGTTGTGAATGCTCAGGCAGGTCACGGCAGACCAGATATATCCAGTGCTTACGTGCTCCCACGGACCGAAGTAGAGAAACTGCTGGTTGAGATCTGGAAAGAGGCTTTTCGATTCGACGAAATCGGCGTTGATGATAACTTCT
>DASUBD010000262.1:0-6835 GCA_035763445.1 Candidatus Angelobacter sp. | reverse complement strand
AAAAAACATCGATTTCGCGGTATCTGAAACAGGTACATGAAAAAAATTCCCGACAAGAATGCCACCCAGCAAGGAACCGGTTACTGCTCCCAATCCTGCGCCACGGAACTTCAGAGCGCCGATGAGATACCCAATCCCAATCGCCAGATAAACGGGCATCTCCGGATATTTTTCGAAGAGGTGTCCCAGCCATTCCATAGCGTCCTCCAACAAAGACTCCTGGACCCAGGGAAACACACGGCTGCGGCTTGCAGAACAGGAATCCGTAAGCTTTCAAACTCAATATGTATTCAGTAGGGCTGTTCGGGAACCAGTACTTTTACCAGTTCAGTTGTGCTGCCGGGCCGACAAGAATCTGTTTAGGAACTTCGCATCGGAAACGCTGGACGCTATACAAAATCAGGTGCGCGACCGAAGCTTCGGTCTGACAGGAGGGGCGAAATGCAGGCAATCTTTTATAGGCAATATCCAAGGCAGCAGCTCTGGGCGGCTGCTCTTTTATGCTTGGGTGCCCTGTTAGCGCTCACTGGGTGCGAGAAGAAGACGGAAGCCGCAGCTCCTCCTCCTCCAGAGGTGCAAGTCGCCAATGTTGAGCAAAAGGATGTGCCGATCTACGGCGAATGGGTTGCAACTCTGGATGGATATATCAATGCTGATGTCAGGCCGCAGGTAACCGGATATCTGCTGAAACAGAACTACCAGGAAGGAATGGTGGTACACAAAGGCGAGGTGTTGTTCGAAATAGATCCGCGCCCTTTCCAGGCTGCTTTGCAACAGACACAAGGGCAGCAAGCGCAAGCAGAGGCACAGCTCAGCAAGACTGAAATGGATGTGCAACGTGATACGCCGCTCGCGAAGCAGAGCGCAATTCCCCAGGCACAACTCGATAATGACATTCAAGCCAAGGCCGCGGCCAAAGCGACGGTCGATGCGGCAAAGGCACAAGTGGAACAGGCCCGCCTCAACCTGGAATTCACAAAAGTTCGTTCCCTAGTGGACGGAATCGCGGGACTGGCAAAAGGGCAGATTGGCGATTTGGTCAGTCCTACAACAGTGCTCACCACAGTGTCACAGGTTCAGCCCATAAAAGCATATTTCTCCATCAGTGAGCAGGAGTATCTGCCGTTTGCATCGCGCATCAGCGAAGTGGTCAGCGGAAAGCGTATCACCGGGAAAAGCAAGGCTCTGGAACTGATACTTGCGGACGGCAGCATCTATCCGAGCAAAGGCTCCATTCTCCTCGCCGATCGTCAGGTAGATCAAAAGACCGGCACCATACGATTTGCCGCGGCGTTTGATAATCCCGCCGGCATTCTTCGGCCGGGACAGTTCGCGCGCGTACGATTCCCAACCTCTCTGGCCAAAGGAGCACTCCTGGTACCGCAGCGGGCGGTGACAGAAACTCAGGGTACATATTCAGTCGTTGTTGTCACGCCTGATAACAAAGCAACGATCCGGCCGGTGAACGTGGCGCAAACAGTGGGCGATATGTGGATCATCAAAGAGGGCGTCGAGCCGTCAGATCGGGTGATTGTCGAAGGCTTTCAGAAGGTACGGGAAGGGTCGCCTGTGATTCCTAAACCCTTCCAACCTTCAGGACAAGGCAAATAACCATGGCAAATTTCTTTATACGGCGCCCGATTGTAGCCATTGTCATTTCTATTCTCATGGTGATCATTGGCGTTATCTCCATGCTGCGACTTCCAACGGCACAGTTTCCTAATATTGCACCTCCGGAAATCCAGGTGAAGGCCACCTATCCCGGAGCGGATGCGGAAACGGTTGAGCAATCCGTGGCAACGCCCATCGAACAACAAATGAGTGGCGTGGACAACATGAATTACATGTACTCCACCAACGCCAACAACGGAGCCATGACGCTCACGGTCAACTTCGACATCAAGACCGACCCAAGCACAGACCAGATCCTCGCCCAGATGCGTACCAATCAGGCGAACTCGCAGTTGCCCGTGGATGTCGTGAACTATGGGGTCACAGTACAAAAATCGACGGCAGCGCCGTTGATGCTGGTAAACCTGGTTTCACCCAACGGCACTTACGACAACATCTTCCTGGCGAATTACGCCTATGTGAATCTAAACGATCAACTCACACGTGTCCCCGGCATTGCCAGCGTGACTGTATTCGGAGCGGGACAGTACGCCATGCGTTGCTGGATAAAACCGGACAGGCTGGCAAAACTTGGGGTCACCGTACCTGAATTGATCAAGGCTATTCAGACACAGAACACGGTGAACCCTGCCGGCCAGATTGGCGGCGAACCTGTACCGAAAGGTCAGGATTTTACGTATTCAGTGCGCGCAAAAGGACGGCTGCCATCCCCGGAAGAATTCGGCAATATTGTGGTGCGTGCAAACGCGGACGGATCCATCCTCTATATGAAGGATGTCGCCCGGATTGAACTGGGAGCGCAGACGTACAACATCATCGGCCGCTACAACGGAAAGCCCGCAGCCGTCCTTGCTATCTACCAGTTGCCGGGAACCAATGCGGTGCAGGCGGCAGCTGGGGTGCGGAAGTTGATGGCTGAAGCAAAGGCGCGCTTTCCGCAAGACCTTGACTACGTAATCGCGCTTGATACGACCCTGGCTGTGACCGAAGGGCTTAGAGAAATACAGAAAACGCTCTTCGAAGCAATCCTTCTGGTCATTGTGGTTGTCTATATCTTCCTGCAAGGCTGGCGAGCCACCCTGATTCCATTGCTCGCGGTTCCTGTTTCCCTGGTGGGGACGTTTGTCATTTTCCCGATGCTCGGTTTTTCGATTAACACGCTGTCACTCTTTGGATTGGTGCTGGCAATCGGACTGGTCGTGGATGACGCGATTGTGGTTGTGGAAGCGGTAGAGCACCACATCGAGCATGGTATGTCACCCAAAGAGGCGGCCTATAAGGCCATGGAAGAGGTTTCCGGACCCGTGATCGCTATTGCGCTCATCCTGGCCGCGGTATTCGTGCCAACAGCGTTCATCCCCGGGATTACCGGACGGTTGTACCAGCAGTTCGCCATCACGATTGCGATTTCAGTTTTGATCTCAGCGTTTAATGCATTGTCATTAAGCCCGGCACTCTCAGCCATGTTGCTGAAGCGGCGGAAAGAGACGCGTGGACCGCTGGGAGTATTCTTCCGCTGGTTCAACCGTGTGTTTGGCCGCACAACTGACGGATACGTCGGCGTCTGTGGCGGGCTGATCCGCAAGGCTGGACTCAGCATGCTGTCACTCGTGGGCGTCACGTTGCTCGCCATGTGGTTCGGTTCGCGTTTGCCCAAAAGTTTCCTGCCTGATGAAGACCAGGGCTTCGTATACGCCGGACTGCAACTGCCCAATGCCGCATCACTGCAACGAAACGACGCAGCTTCGCGCAGGATTGAAGACATTGTCACCAAGACCCATGGCGTTGAAGGCGTGACGTCAGTGATTGGCTACAGCATGCTCAGCGGCGTACAGAATACTTTCAGTTCGTTTTATTTCATCACACTCAAAGAATGGGCCGAACGCAAGGCGCCGGAGGAGCAATACGAAGCCATCAAACAACATCTGAATAAGGAGCTGACCAAGGTTGACCAAGGCCTCGCATTCTCCTTCCCGCCGCCGGCGATTCCAGGTGTGGGAACTTCTGGCGGCTTCAGCTTCCTGCTGGAGGATCGTTCCGGCGGCAAGCCGGAAGTTCTCAACAAGAACCTCACTCAGTTCATGGCTGCCGCACGCAAGCGACCTGAACTGGCGGGTATCAGCACTACGGCTTTGCCGATCATTCCGCAGGTCTTTGTTGATGTCGACCGGCCCAAGGTGATTGCCCAGGGTGTCCAACTCTCTGACGTGTACAAGACGCTCCAGATGTTTATGGGCGGCGTGCTGGTTAATTACTTTAATCGCTTTGGACGGCAATGGCAGGTTTATCTCCAGGCCGAAGGAGACTACCGAACGAATGCAGAGAACGTTGGGCAGTTCTATGTCACCAACGGTTCGGGCCAGCCTGTGCCGATGGCTGCCCTGACTCACGTGAGGCCCAACACCGGGCCCGAATTTACCATGCGCTACAACCTGTACCGATGCGCGCAGATCAACGGCAGTGCTGCCCCGGGGTACAGCTCAGCACAAGCGATGAAAGCGCTCGAAGAAGTATTTGCGCAAACCATGCCAGCTGAGATGGGCTACGACTATCTTGGCATGTCATTCCAGGAAAAGAAGGCAGCTGAGGGTGTCTCTGCGGGAGTGATCTTCACCATGTCTTTGATCTTCGTTTTCCTGATTCTGGCAGCGCAATATGAAAGCTGGTCATTGCCGTTCAGCGTACTGCTGGGGACGCCAATCGCAGTGTTCGGCGCCTTTATGTTTCTGTACATGCGCGGGTTGGATAACAATGTTTATGCGCAGATCGGGCTGGTTATGCTGATCGGCCTCGCCGCCAAAAACGCGATCTTGATCGTGGAATTCGCCAAAATGGAATTTGAGAATGGCAAATCGATTGAGGAGGCGGCCCTGTCTGGAGCCCGACTACGCTTGCGTCCCATATTAATGACAGCATTTGCCTTCATCCTGGGCTGCGTGCCGTTGTGGACTGCCACAGGTGCAGGCGCAATTTCACGCCGGGTGCTGGGAAGCGCCGTGATTGGCGGCATGCTTGCAGCTTCACTCATAGCCATATTCCTTATTCCGGTGAGCTTCGATGTGGTTGAACGACTGGCGCACCGAAAAAAGAAAAAAGGAGACGAGCCGCCGGTGCCGACAGAACTCGCGGAGCGCAAGGAGGCAGCGTGAGGATCTCGAGACCGATTTATTCCGCCTTTCTTTGTGCCTTGGTTTTGCTGCCAGGCTGTCGCGTAGGACCAAATTACAAGCGGCCAAAGATTGACACACCTTCGGTCTATCGCGCCGCCGATCAGCACCTGCCTCAGAATGCCCCATCGCTGGGCAACGAGAAGTGGTGGACCGTATTCCAGGATTCGCAGTTACAAGAACTGATTCGCACTGCATTGAATGAGAATTATGACATCCGCATTGCAGCAGCTCGTGTGTTGCAGGCGCAGGCGGTGCTCGGCATTACGCGCGCTGACCAGTTTCCCACGATTACGGGAAGCGTAGCGGGCGTAAACGAACGGGTGCAACGAACCGTCCAGGGCCCCGAGGTGAATACCAGCTCAATCTCCGGGAGCCTTTCATTATTCTGGGAACTCGATTTCTGGGGCAAATTCCGCCGCGCCACTGAGGCTGCGCGGGCCGACCTCCTGGCCACAGAATGGGGACAGCGCGCAGTAATGAGCAGCCTGGTGAGTGACGTGGCATCAGCGTATTTCCAGTTGCGCGAACTTGATTTGCAATTGGAAATCTCCAAACAAACGCTGGCGACCAGAGAGGAGTCCCTACGGCTCGTGAAGGTGCGCGCTGCAGGCGGTGTCACCTCAATGATGGACGTGCGGCAGTCTGAGCAACTGGTCTATTTCGCTGCTGCATCCATTCCCGACCTGGAGCGGCAGATTGAGCAGCAGGAAAACTTTGTTAGTATCTTGATCGGCAAGAATCCGGGCCCGATCGCCCGCGGCAAGCCGCTCGTCGACAATGCGATTCCTCCCACGGTTCCCGCCGGATTACCTTCTGAGCTGCTGGAGAGACGTCCTGATATTCAGGCGGCAGAGCAGTTTCTGGTTGCAGCGAACGCGCGCATCGGTGTTGCAAAAGCCGCCTACTTCCCTTCCATTGCCCTTACTGGCGTAGGAGGCTACCAAAGTTCAGCTTTGACATCCCTTTCTTCCGCTTCGGCGGGCTTCTGGAGCGCTGGTGCTCAGGTTGTGCAGACGATTTTTGCGGGCGGCAGAATCCGCTCCGGGGTGAAACTGTCTGAAGCGCAGAAACTTGAAGCTGCGCTCGTTTATCAGCAAAGGATTCAACAGGCCCTTCGCGAAGTCTCAGACTCGCTTATTGCGTACAGTAAGAACCAGGAATCCAGGCAGCAGCAGGAATTGCTTGCCAATGCCGCACAAGACGCTACCCGCCTCTCTGATGTGCGCTATCGCGGCGGAGCAGCAAGTTATCTCGAAGTCTTGGACAGCGATACCCGGTACTTCACTGCTCGCTTGAATCTTGCGCAGGCGGAACTCAACGAACGATTAGCGCTTGTGCAACTCTACAACGCTTTAGGAGGAGGATGGGAGCAGTAGAAGCCGCTTTTCATACTGGTTCCGTGTCCGCGATGGCTCAAGCAGCCCCAAGCCGAAACGGGTTCATGCGGCTCCTCTTTTCTTTAGACTCTCACGCAGGCGGCTCGTATTGGGTTTTTCTTTTGCTGGCAATCTTCGTCAGCGGCAATTTAGAAGCACAGCCGGCAAAGTCGATTTTCACTTCACAACGCGCGACTGCTCCGGCTGAGAAAACAGCAACGCCCACTCCCGCTCCCTCGGCTACGCCTGTTAAGGCAATCCCTTTGCCACAAATTGCAAATGAGGCAGAGAAACTGGATGGACTTTTACTCGAAGTCTCACAAAGTCTGATGTCAGTTCCGGACCTGGCCCTTACCGACTCAGAAGGAAGAGCTCGTGCTGAAGAAGTCGAGCAGAGGGCTCATCAAGTCCAGGACTTCCTCTCTGGCATACCCAACATCATGCAGCTACAGGATGAGGGCCGCTATTGGAGAGCACTGGCCGAACAATACGCAAGCCAGAGAAGGACATTGACCGCGCGAGCTGCTGCAGTTGAAACGCAAATCGGAGTGCTTGACGCCGAGAACTCCCGTTGGACGGCTACGCTTGAGCAGGTCCGCGGAACTCCCGGACTCGATCTGGTGGCAGACGGCGCGCAGCGGGAAGTGGACGCAATTC
>DASUBD010000261.1:0-7425 GCA_035763445.1 Candidatus Angelobacter sp. | reverse complement strand
TAAAGCGTCAGCACCAGGGCGGCAACAGTGGCAAGCAAGGTTGCCGTCTGATGGCGCAGCACCCATTTCAGGGTTCGCCCATAGAACTCAATCACGCGCTCGTAAAATCGTTCAGAAGCGTAGTAAAAACGGCCGTGCCGCGCTTCTCTGGGATTTTTGAGCAAACGTGCCGACATCATGGGCGTAAGTGTGAGCGAGACCAGCGCGGAAATAATGATGGTCACGCTCAATGTCACCGCGAACTCACGGAAAAGGCGGCCAACGATATCGCCCATGAACAGCAACGGAATCAAAACGGCAATGAGGGAGACGGTGAGTGAAATGATGGTGAACCCGATCTGCCCGGAACCCATCAGCGCCGCTTCCAGCGGAGAGTGGCCCTCCTCCAGGAAGCGCTCGATGTTTTCAATCATGACAATGGCGTCATCCACCACAAAACCGGTGGAGATGGTGAGCGCCATGAGCGAGAGGTTATCCAGGCTGTAGCCCAGCAGGTACATCACGCCGAACGTGCCTACGATGGAGAGCGGCACAGCCACACTGGGAATCACCGTGGCGGAAAGGTTCCGCAGGAACAGGAAAATCACCATTACCACGAGCGCGACGGTCAGCATCAGTTCAAACTGCACGTCTTTGACTGACGCGCGGATGGTTTCCGTGCGATCGGTGAGGATTCTCACTTTCACGGATGCTGGCAGGGCGATCTGCAACTGCGGCAGCACCTTCTTGATGCGATCAACTACGCTGATGATATTTGCGCCCGGCTGTCTCTGGATGTTGACGATCACCGCCGGCAGAATCGCGGCCTGTCCGCCTTCGGTCGTGCCCATCCATGCTGCCTGCTTGGAGTTCTCTGCTCCATCGATCACGCTGGCCACATCGCGCAGGCGCACCGGCGCGTTGTTGCGATAAGCAATGATTACGTCCTGATACTCCCTGGCGGAGCTCAGCTGGTCATTGCTGTTGATGGTGAAAGACTGTCGCTCATTTTCGAGAATTCCCTTGGCTTGATCGACATTGGCCTGCCCCAGCGCGGTACGCAAATCTTCCAGACTCAAGCCATACGAGGCCAGCGCCGTGGGATTTGCCTGGATGCGAACGGCTGGACGCTGTCCGCCACTGATGGAAACCAGCCCTACGCCGGACAGTTGGGAAATCTTCTGGGCCAGCGTTGTATCAGCCAGGTCCTCCACCTTGGTGAGAGGCAGGCTGTCAGAAGTCAGGGCCAGGGTGATGATGGGTGCGTCGGCGGGATTGACCTTGCTGTAAATGGGAGGGTTGGGCAGGTCGCGGGGCAGAAAAGTTGTGGCTGAGTTGATGGCCGCCTGCACCTCCTGCTCGGCAATGTCAATGTTCTGCTCCAGATTGAATTGCAGGGTGATGACCGAACTGCCAAAGGAACTTGTCGAGGTCATCTGGCTCAGCCCCGGAACCTGTCCGAACTGCCGTTCCATAGGCGCTGTGACGGATGACGCCATCACCTCCGGCCCGGCCCCGGGATAAAACGTGGTGACCTGAATAGTGGGATAGTCAACCTGCGGGAGCGCCGAAACCGGCAGTTGGCGGTAGGCGACAAAGCCGACCAGAAGAACGCCAATCATCAGTAGCGAAGTGGCTACCGGACGAAGAATGAAAATACGCGATGGGCCGCCGTTGGGCATCAGTTATTTTCGTGGGGCGCAGAAAAGGATAACCCTTGACCGCTCACTGCCCCGGCTCTGCTCCCTCTGCCTGGCCGCCGTTTGTTCCAGGAGCCGGCCCTCCACTGCGAATCTCCACCTTGCTGCCCGGCTGGAGTTTATCCTGGCCGTCCGTCACCACGGTTTCACCCACCTGCAGGCCTTCTGCCAGAGTAGTGAGATTGCCTTCCGTGAACCCGATGGTGACCTTTCGCATGTCGGCGGTCTTATCCGATTTCACCGTGTACACGTAAGTCCCCTGCGGTCCGCGTTGGATGGCTGCCGCCGGAACCACCAGAGTGTTCTTCTTTACCTCGAGCAGCAGGTGCACGTTCACAAACTGGTTGGGCCAGAGCGCGCGTTCCGTGTTGTCAAAAACTGCCTTCAGCTTGCCTGTGCCGGTGGAAGGATCAATCTGGTTATCGATGGTCAGCAGCTTTCCCGTGGCCAGCCTGGTCTGATCATCGCGGCTGTAGGCATCCGTTTCCAGCGCGCCTTTGCGCATGTGCTGCGCCACCGAGGGAAGGTTATCCTCGGGCAGTGTGAACACTACAGCAATGGGATGAAGCTGCGTTATTACCAGCAGTCCATTGGGATCGGACGCGTGCACCATGTTTCCAATATCCACCTGCCGCAATCCAATGCGCCCGCTCACGGGAGCGGTGATGCGCGTATAGACCAGATTCAGTTTTACGTTGTCGATATTCGCCTGATCGGCGCGCACCGCGCCCTCAAGCTGGTCCATAAGAGATTTCTGGGTATCGAACTGCTGCTGCGGAATAATGCCTTGCTTATAGAGGCCCTGAAAGCGTTCATAGTTCAGCTTCGCGTCGGCAAGCGCAGACTTGTCTTTGTAAAGAGTGGCTTCCGCCTGGTGCAGTGCAACTTCATAAGGGCGCGGATCAACCACCGCGAGCAGATCGCCCTTCCGCACTTCCTGGCCTTCCTTGAAGTTAATCTCCACCAGCTGTCCATCAAGCCGGCTTTTCACAACCACAGTGTTGAAAGCTTCAACCGAACCAAGTCCCTGCAGATAAACCGGAACGTCGCGAGTTTCCGCCCTGGCCACGGCCACTGAAACCGTCATGGGACCGCGCTGCTGGCCTTTTCTTCCGCCGCCCTTCGATGCCGCCTGAGGATTGGGTGAATTGTTGCACCCCGCCAGCACAACTGCCAATAACGCAAGGACGAACATGCGAAAAGAATGGGTGAGCAGGCGGCGCGACGATTCGCCGCGCGCCTGGGTTTTGCGACGCTTAAATTCGGCCATGCATGTCCTCTCGAGGGGGTACAAGCAGAAATTAAAATACACTAAGCAGAGCAGCGGAAGTTTACACAAATCACCAGTTCTGCATTCCGCAGTAATCACTGCCACAGACACCAACTAAGTTAGTTTGAAGGCAACTTACAGGTTGGCGGCATGTGTTTTTGTAAATAATTGTTAACAAGGGAGTTGCTGAGGTTCAGGAGCTTCGCTCTGAAACTGATAAGCTTTTCACATTCAGGCATGCTGTTCTGTCGAAATTCAGCGGGCTCTTTTCATTACGACGATTTTCCTGCATCAGCTCTCTTCGATCAGTGCTGATTCACTCTTCCTTGCGCTGTGCCAGTGCTGCAATGAGCGCACATTGGTCTCGCCGCGCTGCAATGCCGCAATGCCGTCAGCCGCGGCGCGTGCCGCCGCCAGGGTGGTAATGGTGGGAATGCGATTGGTCACGGCCGCGCGGCGGATTGCCTTCTCGTCAAACCACGGGTCTTGTCCGTGCGGAGTGTTTACAACCAGCTGTACGCGGTCGCCCTTGATCAGATCAACCACGTTCGGGCGGCCTTCCTTCACCTTGTAAACGCGATCGACGTGAAGCCCTGCTTTTTCCAGGCGATCAGCCGTTCCGTGGGTGGCAACAATGCTGAAGCCAAGTTCGATAAACCGGCGCGCAAGTTCAATGGACTTCGCTTTGTCGCGGTCAGTCACACTGATGAAGACAGTGCCGGAAACGGGCAGGCTCTGCCCGGCGGATATCTGCGCTTTGGCGAAGGCTTCACCAAAATTTTCCGCCGATCCCATCACTTCTCCGGTGGATTTCATTTCCGGACCAAGCACGGTGTCGACGCCGGGGAACTTGGACCACGGGAAGACAGGGGATTTCACGAAATATCCGGCGCCGGTGGCCAGGTCTTTGCCCGCAGCGGCATGTTCAGGGAGGAATTCGTGCAGCTTGCGTCCGGTCATCAGGCGCGCCGCGATCTTGGCCAGCGGAATGCCCGTGGCCTTTGAGACATAGGGGACGGTCCGAGAGGCGCGCGGATTCACTTCAATCACGAAAACTTTGTCATGCTGCACGGCGTATTGCACGTTCATCAAACCGATCACTTTCAGCGCGCGTGCCAGCTTGAATGTGTGCTCGCGAATGGTGTTGATCACGTGCTGCGGCAGGTCAACCGCGGGCAGTACGCAGGATGAGTCGCCTGAGTGAATGCCGGCTTCTTCGATGTGCTGCATGATCCCGGCAATGACAACATCTTCGCCATCTGAGAGCGCGTCTACGTCAACCTCAATCGCGTCTTCCAGGAAATGGTCCACCAGAACCGGCCGCTCCTGCGAGTATTCGACCGCCTCTTTCATGTAGCGGATCACGCTTTCGTCGTCGTAGGCGATCACCATCGCTCGACCGCCGAGTACGTACGAAGGCCGCACCAAGACGGGGTATTGCACTCGCCGCGCGCCTTCCACAGCTTCTTCCACGCTGGTGGCAATGGCTCCCGGAGGCTGCGGGATATCGAGTTCTTCCAGCAATTTGCCGAAGCGCTTCCGGTCTTCCGCCAGGTCAATCGATTCAGGCGATGTGCCGATGATCGTCACGCCTGCGGCCTTGAGCGGCAGTGCGAGATTCAACGGCGTCTGCCCTCCGAACTGCACGATCACCCCGATTGGCGCGCCGCTTTGAGATTCATGCTGGCAGACCGACAGCACATCTTCAAACGTGAGAGGTTCAAAGTAAAGACGGTCGCTGGTGTCATAGTCCGTGGAGACGGTCTCAGGATTGCAATTGACCATAATGGTCTCATAACCGTCTTCACGCAGAGCGAAGGAAGCGTGGCAGCAGCAGTAGTCAAACTCAATGCCCTGCCCGATACGGTTGGGGCCGCTGCCCAGAATGATGATTTTCTTCTTGGTTGTGGGGGGCGCTTCGTCTTCTTCTTCGTACGTCGAGTAAAGGTAGGGAGTGTAGCTTTCGAACTCCGCCGCGCAGGTATCCACCAGCTTATACACGGGACGAATCTTATGTTGATCGCGCAAGCGGCGAACTGCGGCAGCGTTGGTCTTCAAGCTCAGGGCCAGCCGCTCATCTGAGGCGCCCATGCGTTTGGCGGAACGAAGCTGTTCAGGTGTAATCGTCTCCGGCGAATGCCGCTCCACCTCCTGTTCCATCAGCGATATCTCACGCATCTGGTAGAGGAACCAGGGGTCGATACCGGTCATCTTATGCAGATCTTTCACCGTCATGCCCTGGTGCAGAGCGTAGCGCAGATAGCTGAGGCGCTCAGGATGGGGCGTGACCAGACGATGCGTGAGGATGCGGGGTTCAATTCTTTCCGACGCGAGTTTTTTGCCCGTCTCCAGCGAGCGAATGCCTTTCATCAAGGCTTCTTTGAAGGTGCGGCCCATCGCCATGGCTTCACCCACGGACTTCATCTGCGGTCCCAGCGACTCGTCCGCGCCGGGGAATTTCTCAAACTGCCACTTGGGGATCTTGGCGACCACGTAGTCGATGGTCGGCTCGAAGCAGGCCGGGGTTTTGAGCGTAATGTCGTTGGGGATTTCATCGAGCGTGTAGCCAACGGCAAGGCGTGCGGCAATCTTGGCGATGGGGAATCCGGTGGCCTTTGACGCAAGAGCGGATGAGCGCGAGACGCGCGGGTTCATCTCAATGACCACCATCCGTCCGTTCGCGGGATTCACGGCAAACTGGATGTTCGAGCCGCCGGTTTCGACTCCGATTTCGCGAATCACGCGGATAGAGGCATCGCGCATGTGCTGGTATTCGCGGTCGGTGAGCGTCTGCGCCGGAGCCACGGTGATGGAATCGCCCGTGTGCACGCCCATCGGATCAAAATTCTCAATGGAGCAGATGATGATGACGTTGTCCGCCATGTCACGCATCACCTCCAGTTCGTACTCCTTCCATCCCAGCACCGATTCTTCAATCAGCACTTCATGCACGGGAGAAAGACTGATGCCGCGATTGAGCAGGTCAAGAAATTCTTCGCGGTTATAAGCGATGCCGCCGCCGCTGCCGCCCAGCGTGAACGAAGGGCGGATGATCAATGGGAAGCCGACTTTTTCGGCAAAGTCCATCGCGAATTGAAGATCCTGCGCGCGCGTGCTTGACGTGGTGCCTTCCTGAATCGAGCCGCCTCCGGTGCTGGTGGTGGATTGCATGCGTCCGGAAATCAGCGCCGAGCGCGGAACCTCCAGGCCAATGCGGCTCATGGCATCTTTAAACAGCAACCGGTCTTCAGCTTTCTTGATTGCCTTGAGCTGCGCGCCGATCAGTTCAACGTTGTATTTCTCTAAAGCTCCGGAATCGGAGAGTTCCACGGCGAGATTGAGAGCCGTCTGTCCGCCGACCGTAGGCAACAACGCAAATTTGCCTTCACGGCCCTCCATCATCTCGGCTTCCTGGCGGATGATTTCTTCGAGATAAGTTCGAGTGAGCGGCTCGATGTAAGTGCGATCGGCCATCTCCGGATCAGTCATGATGGTGGCCGGATTGGAGTTAGCCAACACCACTTCGTAGCCTTCAGCCTTGAGGGCCTTGCAGGCCTGCGTGCCGGAGTAATCGAACTCGGCTGACTGGCCAATCACAATCGGCCCGGAGCCGATAATCAGGATCTTCGAGATGTCATTACGGCGTGGCATGGGTTTCCTTGCCGCTCAACGAGTAATACCGGGGAGCATTGTCACAAATGATTACATTGCCAATTACAACATCCAGCTTAGGCACGGAGGTCGCAAGGCTGGAGTCTAAGTCGAGAAATATCATCTCAACGTATACACCCGACTTGAACCGAATGTAGTACATACCTTCCTTGAGCACTGGGAAGTCGAAATAGCCGAAAGCGTCAGTTTGGGTCTTTGCGACGAGTTCTCTGGAAGGCAGCCGGAACAACTCCACTTGAGTGTCCGCAACGGGAGTAACTTCTTCCTGGCGGAAAGTGCCATTTCTCAGTCTCTCCTCGTGTTCCAGGGTTTTGAGGTTGCTCACGCCGTCAGGTGAGCGGCCGGCACGCAGCCAACCGGCAAGGACTCTCGTCGAAATGAACAGGCCCGTGGGCCAATGCAGCGTGACTTGGCGTTGCGCGGCCCGAGCTTTGGAAACAACCAAACTCACATAGCTTGGCCCACCACTCTCTCGGATGGGATCAGCCGGACCGAGTTCGTAATTTCCAGGCGATAGTTCTGAGATTAGAACCGCGCCGTCGTCCGACGTCTTGTAGCGGCCAACCTCCCTTTCGTCTTTCGTAAGCACGAGTTCCACGTTTCCAAACGGGCGCTCGCGATAGTTAAGGACCTTGGCCGTGAAGCTCTGCGCAACTTTCGTCGGCTTGATGACATAGCTGCATGCCGCGCATCGCAAGGCACCACAGAAAATGCCGAACACAATGGGCGCAAGAATCAGCCGACATCGGGATGCGAGCCTCACTTTTTCCACTCTTCCATCATCTTCACAAAGTCGCCGAACAG
>DASUBD010000260.1:0-3192 GCA_035763445.1 Candidatus Angelobacter sp. | reverse complement strand
AAGGGTTGTGGTGACCAGGGCTTGGGTTTCACCGCGAGTGAAAATCGCGGAACCATGTGTGCGCGGCAGCACGCCCACTTCAATCCAGATTGGCCGGATCTCATCAAACGCGCGCGCATCGGGCCGGCGGCGGTCCTTTGTCACCTGCTCGCGGAAAATGCGCTCACGGAGCAGTTCGTAGTAATGAGAAAGTTTGTGGGCCGCTTCTTCGTCGTCCTCAGGAAGCTCTTCTTTCAGGCGCCCTTTAATCTGCTTCACCAGATCATAGCTTTCGAGTTTCGGATGCTTCTTGGTATCGAGCGCGTCAGTCAGCGCCGCGCCAACTTTTTTCCTGAGCTGATCAAAGTACGCCTGATCGTACTCCGGAGGCTGAACCTCTCTCTTGGACTTTCCGCCTCGTTTAGCCAGATCGTTGATGGCGGCGCAAATCTTTTTAATTTCTTGATGCGCAAACTCAATCGCGCCCAGCACCTCGTCTTCCGTTACCTCTTTGGCGCCGGACTCCACCATCACAATGCCTTCCGCGGTGCCCACCACCATGATGTTCAGGCGGCTCTCGGCCATCTCTGGATAGGTGGGATTGATGATGTAATCATCATTCACAAATCCCACGCGCACGGCACCTACCGGGCCCTGGAACGGAATATCCGATAACGTCAGCGCCGCGGATGCCGCGTTGATGGCCAGCACGTCAGGATCATTTTCCGTGTCGGCGGAGAGCACCAGGGAAATCACCTGTGTCTCATTGCGGAAGCCCTCAGGGAAAAGCGGACGGATTGGACGGTCAATTTGCCGGCTGGTGAGAATTTCGCGTTCGCTGGGACGTCCTTCGCGCTTGATGAAGCCGCCGGGAATGCGTCCTCCGGCGTAGGTGTATTCGCGGTAATCGACGGTGAGCGGGAAAAAATCAATGCCTTCCCTGGGTTCTGGTGCGCAGCACGCGGTCCCAATGACCACGTTATCGCCTTGCCGCACAATGGCTGAGCCCTGCGCCTGTTTTGCCAGATGTCCGGTTTCTATTTGGAGAGTTTTGCCGCCTGTAAGATCAACGGTGGCTGTTTGTTTCATGAAGCTCCTCATTTCCAGGAGGGGCCAGAGTGTTTAGCTTTGGTTGAGAGCATTTCTTAATACGAGCGTCGAAAGACCTGTACCTGGGCCCTCAAATACGCGAATTTGTCGGCAGTGACTGTTTTGCGGATTTGAGGTTCCGCGCCGTTTGCGGCGGTCTTCTCGCCGCTCGGCTCAAGGTCGTTCGGGGTTCCTGTCCGCGGGTTCTGAGATTGCCAATTTTCTTGGCTTATTCTCTTAAGCTTGGGCTGCATACACCTGTGCCTCCGGCTCTAACCTCGGTTCAATACGTCCGATGGATCTTTTACTTGCGAATTCCAAGTTTTTGGATGACGTCTTTGTAGCGCTCTGTGTTGTATTTTTTCAGATAGTCCAGCAGGCGGCGACGCTTGCTGACCATCATGAGCAGACCACGCCGGGAGGCATGGTCTTTCTTGTGCATCTTGAAGTGCTCGTTCAACTCACCGATCCGCTCACTCAGGATTGCAATCTGGACTTCCGGGCTTCCGGTATCTGACTGGTGCGTGCGGAAACGGTTGATGACGTCTGCCTTGTGCTCTCTCGCTAACACTAAACTGGTGCACTCCTATTTCTAAATCTTGTCCTTCTAGTAACTTATACAGCCTAACACGGTGGATGCAACCCTGTAAACAGGCCCTTAACCGGTCACGGTAAAAGATTTTGGCAGGCCCAAAAAGCGCTCCGTGGTGATCTGGCACCCCGGAAACATCTTCTCCAACTTCTTCTTTGAGATCCAGGTGACGTCGTATTCATAAGGCTTTTTGAACAGCCAGCCGTTCAGGGTGAAATAGCGCAGAAACTTTGGTGTCAGCCACTTGCCTGGAAGCCAGTGTAGAAAAGGCATGGTCAAATGCGGATCAACAGGGAAAAACCGCGAAGGCGTCTGGCAGTAAACCTGTTTGCCCACCCGGATCATTTCCCGGGCAAACTGAAACTGGTTTTCTTCTGATCCCACGTGCTCAATCACGGAATTTGAAAATGCCAGGTCCACTGACTTATCGCCGAAAGGCAACGCCAGCCCTGATCCCAGCAGGTAAGGGAAGCCGTCGGTCTTTTGCGGCACCAGCATGTTGATCAGCACCACACCGTCACGCCGTCCGATGATGTCCCACGTGTAGTGCTCGCCGCCAACATCCAGAATCGTGCGGCAGGTACTGTATTTTGCGACAAAGTCCTTAAATCGGCGCTTGCGGAAATATTTCCGCACCGGCATTTGAAAATCTTTTGGATGCATTGGCCGTTCATTTTATCGCAGCCCATTTTTGAAGGTCGGTTTCCCCCCGCATGTATACTCAATCAGCCATCCTTAGCGGCGACTTTCAAATGGGAAAGGACATGGGGTTCTGCTCCAGGGCCGTTTGTGCCCTCTTATGAAGGTTGCAATTGACGTTCACAGCATAGGCGCACAGGCAGGGGGAAATGAGACCTTCTATCGCCAATTGCTGCAGGGCTTGGTGGAAGATAAAAGCCCCAACAGCTATACGCTCTTCTATACCCACGCGAATGCGCCCTCTCTGGTTACCGTTGACGAGCGCTTCAAATGGGTTCGTATCCCGCAGAATCCTATCGTTCGCATAACCTTTGCCCTGCCCGCATTACTGCGTGAACTCAAGCCGGACGTGTTTCATTGCCAATACATTCTTCCCCCCGGGGTGAAGTGTAAAACCGTTGTGACCATTCATGACCTTGCCCATGAGCGTTACCCACAGTTCTCGCCACGCGTGGAAGGCGCACGAATGCGCAGGCTCGTTCCCAATTCGGCGCGGCGCGCAGATCACATAATTACGGTTTCGGAATATTCCGCCGGCGATCTCGTGTCTCTTTATGGTGTACCTCGCAGCAAAATCACCGTGGCCTACCAGGCGCCTTCTTCCAGGTTCAAGCCCGGAAATAAATCGGACGCACAGGAAGAGCTCAAAGCGAAATATGGAATCAGCTCCCCTTTTCTGCTTTATGTTGGCCGTCTGCAGGCTCGCAAGAACCTCATCCGTCTGGTGGAAGCGTTCGCACGCGTTCGAACGAAGCACCCGAATCTGAAGCTTGTGCTGGTGGGAAAGCCTGACCTGCGCCATGAACAATTACTTGCCAGGGTGGATGAACTGG
>DASUBD010000259.1:0-5611 GCA_035763445.1 Candidatus Angelobacter sp. | reverse complement strand
CTCGCCGGCGTCCGGGTTCGACTCCGTGGCGGGCTCTTCCGCACCAAGGCACGTCAACCTCTTCGGTCCGACCACGCCGTTCCAAGCTACCCCATTTTCATGCTCGTTTGGGACCGCTATCGCTCATGAAGACTCCGTGGTAGGTGTTGGGCTACGATTCCCCGATCAGCACTCCGGCCATAAATACCAGAATGCCTCCGATGATGACCTGCACGGTGGCTGAGAGCCAGGGTGATTCCATATAGCGGTGGCGGATCCAGGCGATGCTGATCAGTTCCACCAGCACAACGGCTACGGCGATGACAAAGGCCAGAGTGAAATTGCCGATGAGGAACGGCAGAGTGTGGCCGATGCCGCCGAGTGCCGTCATGAGGCCGCAGACTACGCCGCGGATCCAGGGGTGCCCGCGGCCGGTAAGGCTGCCGTCGTCAGAAAGGGCTTCAGCGAATCCCATGCTGATGCCTGCGCCAATGGAGGCAGCCAGGCCGACGGCGAAGGCGATGTGCGTACTCCGCGCGGCAAAAGCTGCGGCGAAGACCGGCGCCAGAGTGGAGACAGACCCATCCATGAGCCCGACCAGGCCGGGCTGGACGATCTGCAACAGGAAGAGCTTGCGGTTGGCCTCTTCCTCAGTTCTCTTTGTGGTCGCGTCCAGGTCGCTGAGTTCTTCCGCGCGGTATTCGTGGGAACGCTCTTCCTGGGCCAGGTCGTTGAGCAGCTGGCGGATGCTGGCGTCTTCCGTCCGCGCCGCCGCTTTCTCATAAAAGCGGCGCGTCTCCACCTCCATGGTGGCGGCTTCGCGGCGCACAGCGTCCAGCCGCAGCGGGCGGGTGAGCCAGATGGGCCTCCGGTTCACGAAGCCTTTTACGTCATTGCGGCGGATGAGGGGAATGTGCTCGCCGAACTTGGTCTGGTACAGCTCGATCAGGCGGCGGCGATGATCGGATTCCTCCATCCGCATGGCGCTGAACATGGCCGCGGTGGCGGGAAAATCCTGCTTCAGTTCCTCGCCGTAGTCGGCATAAATGCGCTCGTCTTCCTCTTCGAGGGAAATTGCCAGAGCGAGGATCTCGCGCGCAGTGAGGCTCTCAAAGCTACGCATAAGTAAACCGAGATTGTAAATGATGGCCAGACGGGGTTGATGACGGTTATGGGTGCGATAGGGGAAAGATGAATGTATGCGGGTGGCAGCACGGGAACCATCGCCGTAATCGCGCGCGGGCCAACCGATTGACATTGATGATGGGGGGCTGTAAATGACTTAGACTGTGCCCATGCCTGAGTCACGCAATCGTTCAAAATCTTTTAGCGCGGTGCTGGAGCGCTCTGGCGACCGGCTGAACTGGACCATCATCCGCGTTCCGCTGGACGTGGCAAATATCTGGGGCAAGCGCGGCCAGCTCAGAGTGAAAGGCACGATCAACGGCTTCGCGTTTTGCACTTCGCTGTTCCCTGACGGCAAAGGCGGCCACCTGATGATTGTGAACAAGAAGATGCAGTGCGGCGGTAAGGTGGGGTTAGGCGAACGGGCAAAGTTCCTGATGGAGCCTGACACAACGCCGCGAAGCGTGACCGTGCCTGGCGAGTTGCTGCGGGTGCTGGGCGAATCAAAGCGCCTCAGGAAATTTTATGATTCGTTCAATCACTCCTACCGGACTTACATGGCCACCTGGGTGGCTGAGCCAAAGAGTGGTGAAGCAAGGGTGCGTCGTGCAGAACAGATTGCGGAGCGCTTGATGCTCACCATGGAAGCGGAGAAAGAGCTGCCACCAGTGCTGGCGGTTGCGCTGGCGCGCAATCCTCTGGCGCGTGAAGGTTGGGAGCGAATGCCGGCGGGACATCGCCGCTCACATTTGATGGGGATCTTCGGTTATCGCAATCCGGAGTCGCAGGGCAGGCGAATCGCCAGGGCGATGCAGGAGATGGTGGCCTACGCGGAGAAACGGCGCTAAAACAACGAGAGAAGACATCGAGCGCGGAACATCGAGTGAAGATCGGGAGGTCAGCCGCTCAGGCGCACGCGATTGCGACTGCGGCGGTCTGAGGTGGCGAACTCAACGATCTCTTTGATCATGTCAGCGTAGGAGCGGCCTGATTTCTTGGCCGACATGAAGAACTCTGAATCGCTGGAGAGCCACGGATTGGGATTGGCTTCAATCACGTAGACTTCGCCCTTGGGAGTGAGCCGCATATCGATTCTGCCGTAGTCGCGGAGCTTAAGAATCTGGTAGGCAGAAAGCGCGGTCTTGGTAAGCAGTTCGGTTGTTTTCTCGTCGAGGTCTTCTGCAGGAGATGATTTGGTTACTTTGTATGCTTCGCTGTCCTTCTCCCATTTCACTTCCGTGCCTGCGACCTTGGGCATGCCCGCGGGCAGACGCGAGAGGTCAAGTTCAATCAGGGGCAAAGGTTCGGGGCGCAGATTGCCCAAAACGCCGGCATAGATCTCGCGGCCTTCAATGTATTCCTCAATCAGCGCCGGGGAATCGAACTCCTCCTGCACGTAATGGATGCGTTGCATCAGCTCCTTCACGCTGTCAACGACGGAGCCCTGATCGATTCCGAGCGACCCGTCTTCTGAAACTGGCTTCACGATCAGCGGGAATTTGATGTCGTGCGAATGTTCGAGCGTGCCCTGATAGCAGGTGGCAAAGAAAGGAGTGCGGATTTCGTGAAAGGCGAAAAGCTTCTTGGCCAGCGCCTTGTCCTGGGCAAGATAGAGTCCCTGCGGACCCGCGCCTGTGTACATCCGGCCGAGCAGGTCAAGATAGCCGGCCACCTGCATTTCTTTGGTGTCGTCGCCGGCGTAAGACTCCACGAGGTTGAAGAAGAGGTCCACCTCGGTGCGCGCAAGCGCGGTGAGGCTCTTGTCTTCGCCGTCCAGCGTTACATAGCTGGGCTCGTGGCCCAGTTTCTCCAGCGCTTCAAAGATTTCTTCGTAATCGTGCTTCTCTCTTTTCTTGCGCTGCTTGCTGGGCCGGCGTTTTTTCTTTTCCGGCTCCGGAGGCGCTTCCTCATGCCCCCAGGTTTCGTAAAGGACTCCAACCTTCATTTTCTCCATCCCATTTTGCAACCAGGATCAGGTTTGTACAAATTTTCCGCGAGTGATGTAGTTCATCGCCAGCGCCGTGGCATACACGGTGATTTCCGTCAGATACTCTTTTTCACGCCGAACGTCCGCGCGCAGATTCAGTTCACTCACGCGGCTTTCAATGGATTCAACCAGTTTTTTCACCAGCGGCCGCTGCACGCCGGTCCAGTAGGTCAGCTTATCCACCAGCGATGTGCGGTTCTCGCGCAGCAAATCAGCCGCGGGGCGCACACCGTTCTTCCGGCGACGGCCCACTTTGAAGATGTCTTCCAGGTCCGTATCCAGCGGCAGATCACCGGGAGAAGGCTGCTGGCTCAGCGCCATCTCATAAAAATCCGCGACTGTGGTATCCATTTCTTCCACCGTGATGTCAGTTCGCCCGCGGGGACGCAAGGGATCAGTCTTGCCGAACTGGCGCGCCATCCGGTTCACGTACAGCAGCTTGTCCATTGCGGGCCAGCCTTTGTAACGCTTGCGCCACCTCGATCCGGGAGTGAGCCACACGGCAAACGTTTCGGCAAAGTCTTCATCGGGATGTTTCTGCGCGTACCAGCCTTCCATGTGGCGGACAAAGCGCCGCGAAAATGGAATGGGACGGTACGCATCGCGATAAGGTTTGCGATACGGCCCAAAGAGCTGCTTCCATTCCGGAGTCTTATAAAGCTGGTAAGCGTAGTTGATGGCGTGTCCGGCCTCATGGCGCAGATACATCATGATCTGGCGCGAATCTTCAAGGTCGTTCATTTCCTTTTCCAGGCGCGCCAGCTTGGGATCAGCCAGATAAAACGGAATTCCAATGACCGGCTCGCCCGAAGGGCAGCCCCATTCGTCAGTGAGATAGCAGCCCGGGCGAAATTTTTTCAGGCCCTTGCGGTCGAGCTCGCGGTAAAGCTGCTGAACAAACCTCTCCAAAGGCGATCCTTCCAGGCGAAGCCCGAGATCGCGGATGGGCTTGGTCAGGATCTCCTGAACCTCTGGAGGTGCTTTTTCAAAAGCTCGCAATCAGCCTCTCTTCTGGGCCCGAGTTCCGGGTGGCAGGAAGCGGAGCAATATTTCACCGGCGGTTCACTGCGCTTCCTTACAGATGCAAGAAGGTTAGCACAGCCGATATTGGCACAGGAGTTACTGAGGGCATACTGCGTCGGGCCGTAAGTAACTTTATTTCAATGGCTTCGCTGCATTGGGCTGCGGGACGGCAGGACGCAAAGAACTAAGATGCTTGTCCTGATCCCTCCTTGGGTAAAAACCCGGCACAGCTCCGTGTGCTTTGCCTGATGGCGTGTGACGGTGATCACGCGTCAAATGTGACTGCAGTCATCGCGTTCACTTGCGACTACGGGGAGAATCAGGTCTTGCGAGAAGCTACGGCAAAAAAAATCACACCCATCGGCTTCTCAGGGCCATGCAGCAGTACCAGGCGGGACATCATGGCAGGCAAGAACCTGTTTTCAGGAATTTTACTGGCAAAAGATCCTTTCGCGGTGGATGGGATCAGAAGGCTTTTCGAAAACTACGGAGTTGAGATTCATCGCGCGCAGACGGCCGCTGAAGTGGATGAGTGGGTTCGCGGACGAAGGCTGGACCTGGTGTTGTGCGACTATGATGTGCCCGGCGCTCCTGATCTCCAGTGCCTGCAGGCGAATACCAGATGGCGCGGAATCTCCATGGTGCTGGTGGCTGGGCGGCAGGCGCGCTACATTCGCGGCAAGCGCATTCACTTCACCGTGGCCAAGCCGTTCAATCTTGACGTCCTGGCTAAAGGGCTGCGCGCGTCCTATACAACCATGGCCAGTTCTCGATTTGCCGCCTACCGGCATACGCTGGCGTTGAAGCCGCTGGCGGGAACGTTGGAGCATCGCGGGTTACAGAAAGCGCTCTCGCATACTTCCATTGCCAACCTCAGCCAGACAGGCTTGTGCCTCACCGGGCCGGAGCCCCTGCCGCAAGGCGGCACAGTCAGCGTGAATTTCTCCCTGCCGGAAAGCGAGGAACTCCTGCACCTGATCGGGACCATTATCTGGTCAGACGCATCAGGCAAAAGCGGTGTGCGCTTCAACCGCGTTTCCGTCGATCAACAAAAGCGGCTGCAGCAGTCATTAAAAGCGCGGATGCCATGGAATCTGGGCTTTCTCGCTCCTCCGGAATAAAAAACAACTGCTCTCTGCGAGTGATAGCAGGAACGCCGAAGTGCTAACCTTACCCTTTGAATGCCGCGTTCGGAGGAAATGAATGGAATCTGGCACAACAGCCCGGCAGTTGCTCCGTCACACCCTGGCTACGCTCGCCTATCGCGCAGGCAAAGCGCTTCGCGGCGCTCCGGCCAGCTTCGCTGAGTTCTCCAGCGGAGAAAAGGGCCGCACGCCGCTGGAAACCCTTGCCCATATGGGCGACCTGTTTGACTGGGCCCTCTCCATCTCCAAAGGCGCGGAGGCCTGGAAGAACTCAAAGCCTCTAGCCTGGGACCGCGAAGTCGAGAGATTCTTCGCCGCGGTTAAGGCTTTTGATGACTACCTTGCTTCTGAT
>DASUBD010000258.1:0-7743 GCA_035763445.1 Candidatus Angelobacter sp. | reverse complement strand
GCCGCTCTGCGCCTTGAAGTTGTAGACGACCTCAAACTCGGCGAGACCATCAAGAAAGCGCGCTTTCGCCAGGATGTTGTGATCGGGCGCGACCTCGTCAGCCTGCGCTGGATTCGCGGCGCAATGGGACTGGTTCGCAATCTTGAGAAGAATCTGTTTGCCTTTCTCCAATTCCGTTTCAGCCTGGTCATAGCCGCATGCGTAGCGGTTCTCTTTCTGAACGTTTTGCCGTTTCTGGGAATGTTCATCGCGCCGGGGTGGTCGCGCCTGCCCTTTGCTGTTGCCGTGGCCCTGATCGCCGCACGTTATTACCAGAGCGCCGAAGCCATGGGAGTACCGACGATCACCTTTCTGCTAAACCCAATCAGCGCCATCCTGACCGCCGTTGCCATCCTGGGCTCCGCGTTCGCGGCCCTCAAAGATGGCGGTATCACCTGGCGCGGAACAAAATACTCGCTGGAAGAATTGCGAAAAAAATAATTCGCGATCATTCGCGTTAATTCGCGGCTAAATTCCTATCCGCGCTCATCCGCGCAAATCCGCGGTAACCCTGCCTTTCTCCGTGCCTCCGCGCCTCCGTGGTAGGTTTTGCTGCTCTTACCGGAACAAATTCTTCAAGATAAAAATCGCGTTCGCCGGCCGCTCCGCCAGCCTTCGCATCAGGTAGGGATACCATTCCGTTCCAAACGGAATATAAATCCGGCAGCGCCATCCTTCTTTTACCAGCTTCAACTGAAGATCCCTGCGAATACCGTAGAGCATCTGGAATTCAAACGCTGAAGCCGGGATCTTTTCTTTTTGCGCAAACTCAAGGGTCGCGAGGATCATGTTTTCATCATGCGTGGCGATCCCGTGATAGACGCCGCTCTTGAGCAGCATCTTCATCAGCTTCACATAATTGGCATCAACGTCAGCTTTCTCCTTGAACGCGATCTCCGGCGGCTCTTTATAGGCGCCCTTGCACAGCCGCACGCGAATGCGATCCGCGATCAGTTGCTCGATGTCTTTTTCGCTGCGGTGAAGATAAGCCTGAATCACCGCGCCCACGTGCCCTGCGTTCTCCGGCATCGCGTGCAGGCGGCGGACAAAGTCTAGCGTGCGCTGCGTATAAGGCGATCCTTCCATGTCTACGCGCACAAAGCTCGTGAGCCGCGCAGCATGCTGTACCAGGCTGGCTGTGATTTCGTATGCCATCGCCTCATCCACGTCCAGGCCCATGTGAGTGAGCTTCAGGCTGACGTTGGCGTCGCCGCCCTGCTCCGCCATCCGGTCCAGCATCTGGTGATAAAGCTGGGCGCTGTGGCGGGCTTCATCGGCATTGGTGACGTTCTCGCCCAGGTTGTCCACGCTCACGCCCAGACCCAGCCGGTTCATCGCCCGCGTAGCCGTGAGCGCATCATCCACCGTGGTGCCCGCGACAAAACGCCGCGACAGCCGCTGGCCAACCCAGGTCTTTTCCGCCGCTGTGCGGATGGAGCGGCTCTCAGAAAGGGAAATGAACGCCGCCCTCAGCACGGCGCTCCGGGGTGATCACAGGTGGGATCAGTCATAGGAATTGGGTAATTGTGTAATTTGGTAATCGGGTAATTTGGGAGCGCCATTTGCCAGGTTCTTTCAATTACTAACTTACCAAATTACTCAATTACCAAATTTCTCCGTGCCTCCGTGTCTCCGTGGTGAAAAGCTATCTTCCGTGTTCTTCCAGAAACTTCTCCACTTCCATTGCCGCCGCGCAGCCCGATCCCGCAGCCGTGATCGCCTGACGATAGCGGCGGTCCTGCACATCACCACAGGCAAATACGCCGGGAACGTTGGTGAACACGAAGTCGCGCGTTTTCAGGTATCCGTCCTGGTCCATATCCAGTACGCCGTTAAACATCTTGGCGTTGGGCTCGTGTCCAATGCCCAGAAACATGGCGCTGGTAGGGAAGTCCCACGCTTTGCCTGTCTTCGAATTGCGCAGCTTGAGCGCGGTAACCTCTTTTTGGTTCACGTCCAGGACGTCTTCCACAATTGTGTCAGTGAGAAATTCAATTTTTTCGTGCTTGCGTGCACGTTCCAGCATGATCTTGGAGGCGCGGAAATGATCACGCCGATGAATGATCGTTACTTTGCTGGCAAATCGCGTCAGAAACAGCGCTTCTTCCATGGCGGAATCGCCGCCGCCAATCACCGTAATCGGCTTGCCACTGAAGAAAAATCCGTCGCACGTCGCGCAGGAAGAAACGCCATGCCCAATCAGCTTCTGCTCGTTGGGAAGTCCCAGCCAGCGCGCCGAAGCTCCGCTGGCAATAATCAGCGTCCGTGCCTGCACCGTCTTTCCGCCGCCAAAGTCCAGCGTGAACGGCCGCTTCATCAAATCAGCCCGCACCAGGTGACCGGGCATATATTCAGCCCCAAAGCGCGCGGCCTGCTTGCGCATGTTCTCAATCAGTTCCGGTCCCTGAATTCCGTCGGGAAATCCGGGGAAGTTTTCCACCAGCGTAGTGATGGAAAGCTGCCCGCCCGGCTCATGACCTTCGATCACCAGCGGTTTCAGGTTGGCGCGTCCTGTATAGATGGCCGCAGTAAGCCCGGAGCAGCCGGTCCCCAGGATTACGGTATCGCGAATGGAATTTTCCATAGCCTAATTTAGATTCAACACCATCGATTTAGTTTCAGCTCCGCATCTGATCAGATTTGCAACACTTTAAGGCGCTCCAAAAACCGTCAATACCTCAATAAAAAAGTGTCAATACCTCAATTTTGTCATCCTGAGCGACTGCGAGCATCTGCGAGCGGGAGTCGAAGGATCTATGCACTTGTTCTTCATCTGCCGCGGAGTCCATGAATCCATCGTCCTCGGTAGGCAGAGACACTAAAGACTACTTTTTCTTCTGCCCAACCGCCTTCTTCTCCCCACCGCTGTTCGCCGGCTTTCTTGCTCCCGCCAGCCACTCAATATCCTCTCGAAACTCCGTTCTCAATCCCAAATCTTTTCTGTATTCCGCCATGATCACTGATGCCTCGGTGAACAGCGGTGCATACGTGCTCTGATCAACCTCTTCGCAGTGCGTCAGCGCCACGGAACTCTTCCCCAGCCGCTCAACCCTGATCCGCGACGCGGGAGTATCCGAACCGAGCACTGCGCCCGGCGATGCCGCCTCCGAAGATACGCGGTCTTCGATTGATAGCTCGTGGAAATCTTTGGGATCGCGCATCCGCAGCACCAGCGTTTCAACTGTGTTTTTGTCGTCGCGGCTTATGGAATACTGTGCGGTCAACCACTGAGATTGCGGCGCCATATCGCGGCGCAGCCGCACATACTTTGAAGGTGGGGCATCTTTGAGCGTGGCCATGCCGCGCGCGATTTCAAAATCGCCGGCGAACGCCGGCTTGCCTTTTGCCTTGGCCAGCGCGCTCTTCAGCACCGCCTGCTCGTCCGTGCCAGGCGTACAGACATTCAGCACGTTCACCTTGATCGGCGGCTGCTTTTGCGAATCCGGCTTCTTTTCCTGCTCTTGCGCGACAGCAAGCCCGAGCAGCGCAACTAAAATGACAATGACGAGCACAGGTCTAGACACGCCTGCGATTCTAACAAATCGGGCGGATGATCCGTCGATCTCGATTACCCAAAGGTGAAAGGCTGATTAGTAGCATCCAAAGCCCCCGGACCAGCTAATATCTCGTCTCTCAGATCACCCGATGACGCGCGATGTCGGCGATCACGGCGATGTCGGCGATCACTTTGTCCACTGCTGTACCCAGCCGTTCACCGTGTTGTACCAGAGCTGGCTGTTCTGCGGCTTCAGCACCCAGTGTCCCTCGTCAGGGAAATACAGCATCTTGGAAGGAATCTTGAGCCGCTGCAGCGTGGTAAAGAGCTGAAATCCCTCGGAAATATCCAGCCGGTAGTCGAGCTGTCCGTGTACAACGAGAGTCGGCGTCTTGAACTGGCTGGCATACTCGTGCGGCGACCACTTGCGGTAACCCTCCCGGTTGGTCCACGGTGTTCCCTTGAACTCCCATTCCGGGAACCACAATTCCTCCGTCGACCCGTAAGCAGATTCAGTATTGAACATGCCATCGTGAGACACAAGGCACTTGAAGCGATTGGTATGGCCCAGCAGCCAGTTGATCATGTACCCGCCGTAGCTAGCTCCCAGCGCACATTCACGGTCCTTGGCGATAAACGGATACTTCTGCTCGGCGTAATCCAGCCCCTTCATCAGGTCCACATAAGGCTTGCCGCCCCAATCGCCGTTGATGCCGTCAACGAACTGCTGCCCGTACCCAGTCGAGCCCCGAGGATTGATCATGATTACCACGTAGCCATCTGCGGCAAACAGCTCCGCATTCCAGCGATAGCTCCATTCATCGCCCCATTGCCCCTGCGGCCCGCCATGAATCAGAAACTTTACCGGGTATTTCCGCTGTGCATTGAAGTTCGGCGGCTTGATGATGAATCCCTGCACCTTGGTTCCGGTGTCGCCCGTGAACCAGAATGACTCCATTGGCGTCATCATGATCTGCGCCAGCACCGGATCATTCACGTGCGTGAGTTGGACGGGCTCTTTGTTGCCCATCGCCAGCTTGAAAATCTCATTCGGCGCCCGCACTGACATCCGGCTGAAGACCATGGTCTTGCCATCGCCACTAATTTGCAGTTCGTCATTCGCGCCGCGGAGCAATTCGTGGACCTGATTCGGTTTATCGATCTCAATGCTGTAGATCGGTATCTCGCCTTTGTCTTCTGAAGTGAAATAGATGGTCTTGGAATCCGGCGACCATGTCACCGCTTCCACCCAGCGATCCACGTTTTCCGTCAGGTTGTGAATCTGCCCTGCCTTGCGGTCATAGATCACCAGCCGGAACCGGTCGCTCTCATACCCGGGCCGTACCTGCATGCGCCACGCCAGCCACTTCCCATCGGGCGAATAGACCGGCGTGGAATCTCCGCCCGGACTGGTACTCAACTTCTTCGGCTGGCCGCCGGTAATCGGCACGACAAAGACATCATTGTTCGTACTGGTAGCCTCGACCTCATCAATGTTGCTGGTGAACGCCACTTCCTGCCCGTCGGGTGACACGGTATACAGGTCCTGCCCGCCCAAACTGAACGGCGGAACGTCATGGTCACCCGGCGTGATGTCTTTGGCTGTGCCTCCTTCGGCCTGCACCACAAAGAGATGATTGCGTTTGAAGTGCGTGTACGCATTCCAGTGGCGATAAAACAGCCGGGTAAAGATCATGGCCTTTACCTTTGATTTTGCCTGCGCTTCCTCACTGCTCTTATTGCACAGATCGTCGTGGCAGCCGGGAAAGACTTCTGAAGTGAAAACAATGTTTTTCCCATCCGGAGACCACATTGCCCCATCAGCCTCGGTAGAAATATGAGTGATCTGCGTGGGACTCCCATTTAGGTCCTCGGTGGCGGGATTGAACTCAGCCACCCAGACCTGCTGGCTGCCTCCTTTCGCGCTCACAAAAAGGAACTTTTTGCCGTCCGGCGACCAGCGCGCTCCCGATTCACCGGCTGGATCAGATGTCAACGGCTTCGCATCTCCACCTGCAATCGGAACCACCCAGATGTGGTTGATCCGCTTGTTCTCGTCCAGGTTCACATCCATCGCGGTAAACAGCACCCATTTGCCGTCCGGCGAAACTGAAGGTGCGCCAATGCGCTTGAGTGCCATCATGTCTTTGAAGGTAAAGGGGTGTTTTGCCGTGCTCGGGGCAGTCTGGCTCGCCGCCGCAAGAATAGTTGCCAATGTGAGTACAATAAGGATTGCAAACTTGGAACCGCGCATCAGGCCTCCTGAAGAGCACGCCAGTTTAAATGACTTTTCGTGCTTCAGGCCAGCAGCGCTGGAAATTGAACGCCGGGCCATTCATCGGCCCGCTGTCATGTTGATGAGGAAACCTGCTATGACTCTGTCCAGACTCGCCCTGAGCGCCGGGCTTGTCCTCCTGCTTTTAGCTTTGCCACTGGCCCTTTCTGCCGAGACTAATTGTGAGGCCGGAGCCGGCCCTCTCCGCCAGGACCAGCCCACGGGGATCACTACGCAGGACATCATCCAGAAATTTGCTGCCCGCGAGGCCATCTTCAAGCAGGCCCGTAACAATTACACCTTTACCCAGGACGTCGTCGTCCAGCAACTGGACGGCAACTCTGTCAGCGGGGAGTTCAGGCTGGTGCAGGACATCACCTATGATGACAAGGGCAATCGCATTGAGAATGTAAAGTTTGCTCCCCAGTCCTCGCTCACTCAGATCTCTTTAAGTCGTGAAGATTACGAGGATTTTCGCAACCAGATGCCCTTCGTCATGACCACTGAAGATGTTCCCAATTACAACCTGCTTTATGTCGGCCAGCAGCACGTGGATGAGATTGACACATACGTTTTTGACGTGGCGCCCAAGACCATCGAGAAGGGCCAGCGCTATTTCCAGGGGCGGCTCTGGGTGGACAACAAGGATCTGCAGATCGTGAAAACCTGCGGCAAAACCGTACCCGAAACGCGCATGGAAAACACAGGGAAGAAGAAGAAAAAGAATGTCCAGGAAAACCTTACCCCCAAGTTCGTCACTTACCGTGAACAGATTGACGGCGAGTACTGGTTCCCCACGTACACCACCGCTGATGACGTGCTGCATTTCGCAACCAATGACGTCCACATCAAGGAAGTCATCAAGTACACCAATTACCAGCGCTTCGGAGTGAAAACGAAGATTACCTACGGCAAGGAGGCTGATCAGCAGTCCAAGCCGCCTTCAAAATGATTGCGAACTGAGGGAATCTCTCGCCGGTTAAGCAAGTCACATTAATCCGCGGCGCAAACCTCTGTTTTGAATTGTTAAGCCTCCGTTTTTGGGTCTTCTCAGCAACTCTCTCCTCCCGGGGTTGCATCTAATCACAGGAAATTCCCTGATCAAAAGACAAACTCTTATGAATTTTCTGCGGCTCTTCTTTTGCGCCTGTTTACTTTTCTTTGTTGCGTCCATTCCCACTCATCTCAGCGCGGAAACCAACTGTGAAGAAGGCAATGGTCCCCTGAATTCAGCCCAGCCCAGGGGCATAACGCCTCAGGACATCATTCAAAAATTTGCCGCTAAGGAAGCCATTTTCAAGGAAGCTCGCAATCACTACACCTACACTCAGGAAATCGTCGTGCAGACCGTTGACGGGAACACCGTGGACGGAGAGTTCCGCCAGAAAGAAGACATTCTTTATGACGATAAGGGGAATCGCATTGAGCAGGTGACCTTCGCCCCGCAAAATACGCTGCAGCGGATCATGATGACCAAGGAAGATTTTGACGATTTTCGCAACCGCCTGCCTTTCGTCATGACCACAGAAGACCTGCCCGAGTATGACGTCCTCTATGCCGGCCAGCAGCACGTGGATGAACTGGACACCTATGTGTTCGACCTTGCGCCGAAAAAAATTCAGAAAGATAAACGCTACTTCCAGGGCCGCATCTGGGTGGACAATCGCGATTTCCAGATCGTGAAGACCTGCGGCAAGAATGTCCCTGACATTCGCAAAAAAGGCAGCGAGAATCTCACGCCCAAGTTCGTAACCTACCGCGAACAGATCGACGGCCAATACTGGTTTCCCACGTACACCAAAGCTGATGACGACCTGAACTTCAGCGCCGGTCCCGTGCATGTGCGAGAGATTGTGAAATACACGAATTACAAGCGCTTTGGCGTGAAGACGCGCATTCTCTACGGGAAGCAGGTCCCGGGCGGAACGCCGCA
>DASUBD010000257.1:0-3283 GCA_035763445.1 Candidatus Angelobacter sp. | reverse complement strand
TGGTTTCGCGGCTCGCGGAGCGGGGCCATTGCGGCCGTTTATGTGGTGTTCCTGGCAGCTCTGGTGGTCCTGTTCGTAGCGGTAGGGCCAACCGTGATGGACGAAGCCAACAAACTTCGCCACCATGCGCCGGAGTTAATGGACCGGATTGGCAGCGGTGAACTTGTAAACCAACTTGCGTTACAACATGGCTGGAGCAAGACCACAGCGGAACGAATCCGGGAATTCATCAGCGTGCATCGGAATGAAATTATCAGCGCCATCCAGAATTTCCTTTTCCGGGCCGCAAGAAGTATCCAGAACACGTGGTGGCTGCTGCTGGTGCCTATCCTGGCGGTGTTCTTTCTGAAGGACGGCCGCAAGTTTGCTGAAGCCATTGTCAGTTCGGTGGAAGACCGCAGGAATCGCGAGATTGTGGCCTCCACTGTGGAAGAGATGAACACCATGCTTGGCCATTTCATCCGCGCCCAGATGACGCTGGCCGCGCTGGCCATGGTGGTGCTCACCTTTGTATTCTGGGCCATGGGCGTCCCATATCCTTTTGCCCTGGGACCTTCAGCAGGAGCTTTGGAATTTATCCCGGTCGTTGGTCCTGTGATTGGCGGCCTGGCGGTAATTGGGGTGGCCTTTACCGCCGGATACGGGCATGTCTTCTGGCTGGTGCTGGTTCTGCTGATCTGGCGTGGAATGCAGGATTACCTCACCTCTCCGCGCATTATGGGCAGTACCCTGGAACTGCATCCTCTTCTAGTCCTGTTCGGAGTGTTTGCCGGAGGCGAAGTGGCGGGTGTGATCGGGGTGTTTCTTTCCATTCCCGTCATGGCGACTCTCAGGATTTTGTGGCACACATGGCAGCGTGTTCGCCGCCCGCAGCTCACGCATGAAAGAGTCTAAGTGCCGGATTTCCTGCTGGTTGGTTGAGGAACCAGCGTGTGGATGGCGCGCAGCAGCAGTTCCGGAGCCACTTTAAGACTGAGGATCAGGTTTACGAAAAATGCCTGCGGCGCTCCTGAATCCAGCGGCTCGCATAGCAGAAGTATGGGTACCTTGTGCGCTATGCTCTTCAGCCTTACGGCGACCAGTTCCCCCTGAACGCAGGATGTCTCATTCTCCAGCACAACGAGAGCTACATGCTCATTGCGTAAAGTCTCCAGCGCCATAGTGAGATCAGCAGCAATGGAAACTTCATAGCCGGCTCTCTCAATGGTCTCTGCAACTTCTCTTGATTCGTCTCGGTTCCCAATCCACAGAATTCTGGCGTTATCGTTCATCGTCCCCGCGTGCTACAAATGCACTATAGACAGAGTTCAGAGCAGCGTTTTGAGTTGTCTTGAAATACGTTCATCAGCTGAGAGACTCTGCTTTTGCCTGAAAGCGGTGAAGAAGTCAAAACAGATTGAAGGGCTCCCGGATCGATGAGGTGAGGAGCCCTTCCAGTGAGGCATTCAAAGGTTGTCATCTTTATAAGCCTCTGCCCTGCAAGTGTGGGTTAACGCGCGGTTAATTCTCTGAGGTAATTGAGGCCAAAACTGGAGCACCCGTCCGCATCTCATAGTGGACCTTATGCAGCAGGACAGTAAACGGCGCAGTGCCCATGAAATCTTTGAGCAGGTAGTGGAAAATGCTCGCGAGGAGCTCGCCCGCAGCAGCACGGCTTTAATGTTCTCCGGACTGGCCGGCGGAATCAGTATGGGACTGACCGGGCTTGGGGTGGCGCTGGCGCTCAGCTATCTGGGCGATGGCCCGGTGCAGCAATTCATCTCCTTTGTGTTCTATCCCGTCGGCTTCATCGTTGTAGTCATCGGCAGAGCGCAATTGTTCACGGAAAACACGCTCTACCCGGTCGTCCTGGTGCTCGACGAGCATAAACATGTGCTGAACACGCTTCGGCTGTGGGGTATCGTGTTCGCCTCGAACGTTGTGGGCGCAATCTTTGTCGGTTGGTTGCTGATGAAGACCGGTGCCCTGCCGCATAATTTCGCTGACGCTCTGGCCGGCCTGGGGCTTCATGCCGCCGAAGGCCACTTTACTGTGATCTTTGCCAAGGGCGTGATTGGCGGCTGGCTGATCGCCCTTGTTGCCTGGATGGTCACGGCCAGCCACTGGACCATCGGGCAGATCGCGGTGACCTGGCTGCTGACTTTCATCGTGGGCGCCGGACATTTCTCCCATTGCGTCGCCAGCAGCGCTGAGATTTTTGCCGCTGTGATGTCGGGACATCTTCATTATCTTGATTATTTTCGCTGGCTGCTTCCGGCAACGCTGGGCAACATTGTGGGAGGCGTGGCGATTGTGACGCTGCTCAACTACGGTCAGGTGAGGCTGGGCGAAGGCGGTGAAGAGCCGTAAACCGCACGCCGTCAGCGCCTCAGGACGACCATGGATCCCATTTGCGTCGCCTCGCACCCTACACGCTATAATCTAACGTTTTGCGACTCTAAGAACAGAGGCTTTCTTATGGCCCAATCTGCAATGGCGGCGATCCCTGGTCTCAAAGACGTTTATTCCCAGCTCAAGGCCCGCATGGACAAAGCGGTGGAAGACTTTCGCACCAACCTGGCTGCGGCCCGCACCGGCCGCGCGACGGTGAACATGCTGGATCCGGTACGCGTGGCGGCATACGGCTCAGAAATGCCTCTCAATCAGCTTGCCCAGGTACACGCCTCTGACGCGCAGTTGCTCACGGTGCAGCCTTTCGATCCCAGCATCATGAACGATATTGAGAAAGCCATCCGCGCTGCCGGGCTGGGACTGAATCCGCAGAACGACGGCAAGATGATCCGCATTCCTGTTCCTCCGCTTACTGAGGAGCGCCGCCGCGAGATGGTGAAACATCTTCATAAAATTCTGGAAGACCATCGCACCGCCATCCGCAACGTCCGCCGCGACGGCAATGACGCCATCAAAAAGGCTATGAAGGACAAAAAAATCACTGAAGACGACGAGAAGAAAGCGCTCGACGAGGTGCAGAAACTCACTGACGCGGAAATAAAGAAGATGGAAGAGATGGCCGGCGCGAAAGAAAAAGAACTGATGACGGTGTAAGCGCACAAGCTGGCGGGATGGACCTGCGGCTTCAACTCTGTTTCATAATGAAACAGCCTTGCTATTCCACCCCGCACCGATCCTGCCGCATTTACAATATTCACAGGCAGTGCCATCATATCCGCCACGCTCGAATCGCCATGTCAACCAGCGGCACAGTGCCCGAATCGCCCCGCACGCGTCATCCGCTTTTCACGCGACTTGTGATTGGGCTGCCCAACTGGTGCCTGCACGTTTT
>DASUBD010000256.1:0-5036 GCA_035763445.1 Candidatus Angelobacter sp. | reverse complement strand
GTTCCAGTATTGTTTACGGCGCTCGGCATCGTGCTCGATCATCCATCCTGTGCGCACGCCGGCAATTGAAAATGCCTTTGACAGGTCGGAGATCACGGTGGCATGCGGCAGGCGCGCCGCCGATTTCGTTGTCCTTCCGTGATAGATGGGGTGGTAAACCTCGTCAGTCACCAGTTGGATTCCACGCTCAGCGGTGAAGTGGTGCAGTGCTTCCATTTCGTCATCACTGATCGTTGCGCCCGTGGGATTGTGCGGGCTGTTGACCAGAATGAGTTTGGTCTTCGAGTCGGCGAGCCGCTTGATCTCGTCCAGATCGATGCGGAAGCCATTCTCGCGGCGCACGCGATAAAAGCGGGTTTCCAGGCCAAGGGATTCCGGGAGCGCTGAGAAAGTGGTGAATCCAGGCAACGGGATGATTACGTTGGCGCCGGGCTCGGCTGCCAGCCACATCAGAACCAGCAGCGCTTCCGAGGCGCCGGTCACAATTTGGACAGCCTCCGCTGGTACGCCCTGCATTTCAGCGATGGCTTCACGCAGGCTATCAGCACCGGCGGGTCGGCTGTAGACGAGTTTGTGGTTCAGGAAGCGGTCGCGCGTTTCGTCATCCGCCAGGGCAAGAATGTCGTTTACAGTCCAGGAAGGTCCAGTGCTCGCCGCCATGTTGAATTCAATGTCATGTTCGTACTGGTCAAGCCAGGCATCGAGCAGGAACGGCTTAAGTCGCATGCGAGCACCTCGCAGGAGAAATTGGCTCCTGTTATTGATTCTGCGACCTGGCGCGGGGATGATTTTTAGTTTTGGAAAGGCGGCATCCCAGCCATTTGCCTCTTTTTTCCGCAACCTGAGCAGAGAAGCTGTGTTTGAACCAATGACCACAGGTTCCCAGTAGGGCGGCGGCACTACGGGATTTTAACAACTTCGCGGAGACTATATGCCGACGCACAGGACGCGGCTGCTTCCAATCTTTTTAATTCTTGCCGTTACAGCCGCTCTTCCTTCCCAGGTCGCCGACGATCCCCAGTCAGGATCAATGAGCTTTGAACTTTTTCCGGCCAACAGCAACATGGGCCGCACCAACCTTATTCATGATGAAACTGCCAGCGCCCGCCCAGTCATGCTGAAAGAGGGCGTGCAGATCTTTCAGGTCTTCATCCGCAAACGCACCGGCCGTGAGTTATTTCGCGTGAAGGTAGGCACTGCGCAAGCCACATACTGGGTTTATGGCCTGGTCCGAGAGGCTGACTTCAACGGAGACGGCATTCCCGACTTTTCCTGGCACGGCGGCGATGACGTGAGCGAATTGAATCTTGCGGTGCTTTCATCACCGCAGGGATACAGGAAGATGGATGTAGAGGCAAGCCTTCGGAAAGAATGGCGACGACGCTTTCCCTCTGATCCAAATGAGAACAACCTTCTGCAGGATGCCGTCTTTTCTGATATGAAACTGCTGCGTACCTCAGGAAAGCTTCAACTGGAAGGAGCCATACGGTTTTCTGAGTTTTCAGGCAGCCATGGCATCAAAGACTATCCGCGCCATCTGCGAGTGCAGGAACAGAATTTCGTTTATGTGAAATGAAGCCGCCTTCCGCCACACACCACATCCAAAGCCTCGAATGTTTGGATTAATTCAGCGCCGGAGCAAAGGCTGACTGCATCTGAGAATAGCCGGCCGGATTGGGATGAACTCCGTCCAAAGTGTAGTTGGATTGACTCAGAAATATCTGCTCCAGATCAACCACCGGGATATTGTATTTTGTCCCGAGAGCACGCAAGCCCTGGTTGATCTGGTCCGCGGGCACATCAAAACCGCTTCCGCTCGGGAATGCGGGATCAAAATGATAGACCGTGGCAATGACGGGGGTGGCCCCGGAGTCAAGGCAAAGTAGAACCATGGACTCAATGTCTGACACCGCTGCCTGAGGGTCAGTTCCCTGAAACAGATTGTTCCAGCCCGCGTAAATCACCACGGTACGCGGAGGATCTATGACCTGGCAGGTGGTAATTCCCGCATCTCCAGAGCAGACGTTTTGTCCGCTGAGCGTATCGGGCAGGCGATTGAGGATTTCAGATGTGGTTTGTCCGGCGATCCCCGCGTCGATGTAGCCCTTGCCGGGGAAATATTCGGCCAAGTTCCATCGGATAAAGATGGAATCTCCGAGAAATACAGTCCCAGTCCTGACAGTGCCGGCGTAGGGCTGGCACCCGGAAATCATGACAACTGTAAATAAAAGGAGGCCGCAAAGGCGGGTGGTCACAGTGCGGATTTTAATCCAGAGTAGCTGGATTACAATCAGGCATTTACACCAGAGTGCCCTCCAAACAGATTACGATCGTCATGCCTCGCCCCGCACATCATTTTTTCATTTCAGCAGCCGTATCCTCTGCACCATACAATCTCACTACTGCACGGTGATGTTGATGGTTTGTTTAAAGATGACACCGGCCGAGTCTTTGGCCTGAACCGTGAATCGGTGCGCTCCGGCCGCGATTGCGACCAGCGTATCCAGCGAGCCGCCCGATTTGGTGAGGATCGCTGTGCCATCAAGATAAATCTGCACAAAGGAGACGGTATTTGAATCTTTAGTCGCCGCCACCACATGCACCGGCGAGCTTACGGTGCTGCCATTCAGCGGAGAACAGATGTTCACTGAAGGCGATGTCGGCCCCGCAGTACAAGTTGGCGTCGGTGAAGGGCTAGGCGTCGGAGTTGGAGTTGGAGTCGGAGTCGGAGTCGGAGTTGGAGTTGGCGTGGGACTCGGGGTTGGCGTTGGACTGGGCGACGGTGATGGGGTGGGAGTTGGAGTGGGACTTGGGGCGGGTGCGCCAGTGCTTACTGTGATATTTTCCGTCTGCTTGAAAACGTTTCCCGCCGCATCTTTCGCCTGCACTGTCAAACGGTGCGTTCCTGCCGCCATGGTGACTTGCGCGTCCATGATGCCGCCATTTTTTGTGAGCACCGCCGATCCATCCACATAGATTTGTATGAATGAAACCGTGCTCGTATCCGTGGTCCCGGCCACCACGGGCACGGGAGAAGGAACTGTGGCATTCGGAGCAGGCGTACAGATGGTCACGCTGGGAGAAACACTATTCAAGGTACAGGGCGCTGTTCCTGCCGCCGTCAGATAGAAATTGAGCTGTGTATCCAGGCTGTCACTCACCGTCTCAGGAGCCCCCCATGTGTTCCACCCCGTGCCCGATGCGCTGAAGGTATAGGTTCCCGGGGTGATCGGCAAATGATAAGTGCCGTCACTCGCCGTCGTGGTAGAAGCGCCGCCTGCGCTGACCGTCGCTCCCGAAATCGCGGCGCAAGTGGAAGCATTGCGCACGCGCCCGCTGATGCTGCCCGAGCCGGTTGCGGGATGAGTGTTGTGATAAGTCAACGTGAACTGGTGGGCTGAATCCGTTAGAAACTGGTTCAGAAACGGAGAGTAGGTCTGCACGGAGATGGTGTTGGCCGCAGGATGAAAAGTCAAGATCCGCAACCAGCCGTCGCCGCCATTGGCTACGGTCTGGAAGTTGGTAAAAATCTGGTTCACCAGATTGCTGTTGTCTCCCAGATCGGTGCGATGAGAAGTGTTCCCGTTGGTGAAATGGCCGTTCAGAACCATGATGACGTTGGCGTGCTTGCGCAGCCTTCCCCACATCAACTCGCCATCAGCATTGGCAGGCAAAGGCATGTCTTGCGTGTCACATTTGTCTTCGCGCTTTCCGTTGGACAACAGATAAGAATGCGTAACCACAATGCCCTGCATGGAAGGATTGCTGTTCAGGATGGAATCAGCCCAGTCCAGCGCTGCGCTTCTTGGCCTGTACTCCAGTACCAGGAATAGATATTGCTGTCCGTTGATGGTGAGAACTCCATAGAAGTTCTCATTGCTTCCTGAAGGAAACATACCCTTGTAATAGGAATAGCCGGCATAACGCGCAGGTCCAAACGTCTGATTGAATCCGATGACGCTGCGGCTCGACTTGGGGTTCGCGCCGTCATAGTCGTGGTTGCCGATGGCAAGCATATAAGGCACTCCGGCGTTGTCCAGCAGACGCACAGCCGCATCCGCGTTTGCCTCCTGTGCGGGATCGGCGCCGTCATTCACAATGTCTCCTACACCAAGCACCATTTGAATGTTCAATGCTTGCCGGTTGTTCACAATCCAGGAGGTCTGGGAATCGAGCACGGAGGGAAAGAACTGGGCTTCATTCTGAGTGTCAGGCAAGACGATGATGGTGAAGTCCTGACACAGAGCCGAAGGAAGGAGGACTAAAGCAAAACTGAAGGTGGCCAGGAGGGAAAATAACCGACGGGACAGCATAGATTCGGCCTTGAGCCAGGAAGGTACATCGCTGGCTTCGATGTGGGTTTTCCAGAACCAGGCAGAGCGGTGGAGCAAAGCGGAGTGACCGAAGGAAGGCTGGTGAGAGGAAGTGGGCCCGATTTGAAACGACCGCGTGGCGCATTTTTGTACTTCGCTTGTTGCTATAGTGCGCCCAATTCGATTGCCGTTGCGTTAAATTTTCTCTAATTCTTCGAGAACGGGACAGCAAGGCGCATGCACACTGGTTATAACGCGCTCTGTTTTATATTCACTTAACTTTTCATGAAACTAAGCAGGTGCCAGATACTTAGTTCTTCAGCAGCCCCCCGCCACCTCGCATGGGGCGACACTTGAGTTTGACTAAATCACCATCATTGCACTCCCTCTGGTAAAGATTGCACTCACCTTCGCACCGTTTTGGAACAGCTACACCGCAAAATCACCGACAAACTACCCCAAGGCATTGATGCAGAGATGAACCGTTTTTAATCTGGAGGTCCTGCTTTCTGTAATTACTAAAAAAGGAGAATCAAGATGCTGAAGAAGAAAGACAATCGCGTGCTTGGCCGCAGGCTGGCGCGTGACTTGACAACTGATGAACTGGAAGCCATCACCGGCGGATTTTTCACAAATCCTCATAGTGATGTAACCACCACCTTCTGCACTCTTGCCTCAGACGGTGACGATGACTAACCAGCCGGGCCGCTACTCAGGTAGCGG